>DAIDAH010000001.1 GCA_027310735.1 Methylotenera sp.
GGTTTCTACCGCATCTTTAATGGCCACAATCGGCGCGACTATCGTTTCCAGCGTAGCATTAAAGCCCTCAACAATTCTACGGAAGTCGCCTTGATGTCGCGTAGCATCAGCGCGAACAGTGATACGGCCATCGCTGGCGGCTTGAGCGAGCATTTTCACATCATCGTTCAATTCAATTAAATTACGTCGCACTTGCTCAATGGCTTCGTTCACAAATGCTTTTTTGCCTGGGAATTGATCAAGCGGCACTTCAAAATCACCTTCACCAAACGATTTGACACAGGCCATCGCTTTTTCAGTAAGTTCAAGCTGCCCAGCGATGATGCTGTTAACAGCAGTTGCTAACTCACTAAAACCACCCTTAAATAAATGTGCATGTAGGTTCATATCAATATTCCCCTGTGCATGCTCATTAGTGACCCACTTAACCGAGTCTACGATACCTTTTAGCTTGGATTTAACGCGATCAAGGTTAGTATTGATTTCTGCTTTTTTACCGGGGTATTGCTTTAGTTGAACGTCAAAATCACCATCACCCAACGCACGCATGACTTGAATCATTTCGTCTTTTTCAATGACATGCGCATGCACCATGCTATTCACACCATTCACAATTTCAGCATAAGCACAGTGGTATTTACTTGCATCAATCTCAACATCTATATTGCCAGCATCATGCTCTTTAGACATGTGCTGCATGTCTGCAATAAAGCCTTTAATATTGCTGCGTAAAAGCTCAACTCCTTCATTAATAAATTCACGCTGACCAGCAAAACGCTCTAATGGCGCATCAAAATTACCATCTGCAAACTCAGCAATACAATCTGTCACTTTGTGCATGAGCACCGTTTGATCAGCCACCATGGTATTCACGTTTGTAGCCATGGTCTGGTAGCTGCCATGGAATTCTGCAGTATTGATTTTTGCATCAATATTGCCTGCTTTATTTTCAGCGGCCATGGTTAGCTGTGCGTCAATTACCGCCTTAAGTGACTGCTGCATCGCGGACATTGATGCCATCAAACTTGTGGTGTCACCTGCTTTTAAATGAATAACACTATTCAAATCACCATTCGCGATATTGTTAGCGATAGTCCCCACTTCATCGGCTTCACCACCAAGTTGACGGATAAGATGGGAAACAACTGCAAACACACCGATCAATGTGAACCCAAGCGCGATTCCAGCCAAAGTAAGAATTGTCACTCTTGTAGATAAAACCTTAGCACCCACACCAGTTTCCAGCATTTTGGATTGTTCAGCTGCCATACTGGCGAGACCATCAACCGCTTTACGATGCTGTTCATATGCGCTTTTCAAGGCAAGTAATGCAGGTTCAATCTGCTCAGAGTTACCTGAGCGAACCGCTGGAATAAACTCGCTGTCACGTAGACGTAAAAATTCTTCGCCACTAGGCTGCAATTGAGTTTTAATGATTTCGTGCATTTTTGGATCGGTAATAGTTTCATCCCAATATTTGGCACGCGTCGCAAAATCTTGTGCAAGCTTATTACTTTTATCGATTAAAGGCTGAAGTGGCTGATTTTTAATGGCAGCCATTTCCAGTGCCACTTGCCATGACTCGATTAAGTAAGCTGGCGGCGGCAAGATATCAGCAACTAAATCTTTATTACTGACAATGTCCTCATAAACTGGCCCATTGACCAACACCTTATTGAACTCTCTGTCGCCAATCACACCAGTCAACACAAAGCCACTGAACATGAATGCCAACAGTAATAACAACTGCGTTTTAAGTTTTAACGCGAATAACTTTGAAAAAATGGAATTTGATTTTTTTAATTGCATCGTAGACATGTGCTTCTCCCAGTTTATAGTTAGGGGTATTCAGCTATGATTAATATCAGCCGCCAAATTTAAGACTAATCTTAAGTATCAAGGCAGACTTTTCTTAAATATTGCAAAATTAGCACAATAAATCAACATAAAAAAGTACAACATATTTCAAAATGTAAAAATGAGAGAGATTTTGTACTGAACCTTAACATCCATAACTTAATTGTTCATATCAATTGTATTGTGCTGACCTAAAGTCCACCAAACCCTCAAACGCTGCATACGGCATCGGTTTGCCAAACAGATAACCCTGCCCAATCACGCAGCCATTAGACAGTAGGCAGTTCGCTTGTTCTTGCGTTTCTACGCCTTCAGCAACCAGTTCCATATCCAGCACTTGTGAGATGGAGATCATCACTTTGATCAGTTCGGTTTTGTCGTGATCGTGTGGAATGTCTTTGACAAATGAGCGGTCGATCTTGATCTGGCTGACTGGGAAGCGGTTGAGGTAGCTTAAGGCAGAATACCCGGTGCCAAAGTCGTCAATGGAGATGGCGTGTCCCATGTTATTGAAGGTGTTGAGCATGGCGGCAATTTCGGTGCTGTCTTCCAGAAGCAGGCTTTCGGTGATTTCCAGTTTGATCCAATGCGGCGGACAGCCGGTTTCCTTGAGGATGCGTTGTACCGTGCCTACGAGGTCATTGCGTATGAACTGGCGGGTGGAGAGATTGACGGCGATGCAGAGCGGCGTTGCTCGGGGCGTATTCCAGGCGACGGCGGCCAGGCAGGCGCTGTGTAGTACCCATTCGCCAATGCTGAGGATGAGTCCGGTTTCTTCGGCGATGGGGATGAATTTGTCTGGGGTGATGATGCCTTTACTGCTGTGGTTCCAGCGTAAGAGTGCTTCTGCACCGATGATCTTGCCGGTGGCGAGTTCTACTTGTGGTTGATAGTAGAGTTCGAATGCATTGCGTTCTTGTGCCTTGCGTAGGTCGTTTTCAATGGACATGCGGCTGGCGGCTTTTTCGGTGAGGTCGGCTGAGTAGAACTGGAAGTTGTTGCGGCCTTGCTGTTTGGCGTGGTACATCGCTGAGTCGGCGTAGCGGAACAGGGTTTCGACGTCGGCGCTGTCATCGGGGTAGAGGGCGATGCCGATGCTGCCGGAGAGAAAGAGTTCTCGGCCGTCAATGATGAAGGGCTGATTAAAGGCGACGAGTATTTTGCAAGCGATGGTATCGAGATCCAGACCACTACGGATTTCCGGCAATAAGATGGCAAATTCGTCACCGCCAAAACGCGCTACGGTGTCATAACTGCGCACACAACCTTGCACACGCTTCGCAGCTTCGTGCAATACCTGATCACCGACACTATGCCCTAGCGTATCGTTGATCTCTTTGAAACGATCAAGATCCATCATCATCAAACCAAATTGATGTTTGTGTCTGGTCGCATCGATGACCGCTTGAGTAATGCGGTCGTTGAGTAATGCACGGTTAGGTAAACTAGTCAGCGTATCAAAGAAAGCCAGATTGTGGATTTGTTTACGATAAGTATCAATTTCGGTAATGTCACGACCAACAGCAAGCACACTCACCACGTTACCTTCAGCATCAAACTCTGGGGTTAGCTGTGTAAGCCTCACAGAAAGTCTACCATCACTCAGTTTTGTACTTAGTTCATACTCTTCTGATTTCGCAGTAATCAGTACACTTTTAAGAACCTCCTTATATGCGAGATAAGACTCTCCATCAGAAGTTTTCATCGGCTTTTTATTGAGTAGTTGTTCCAGCGACATACCGGAATCAGTCACCATTCTTGGATTGGCATAAATACGAAAGCAATTTTTATCGTATCTTGCAATGTGATCATGCGTGTTTTCCACTAAAGTACGAAACTGCCGCTCACTTACCATTAAGGCTTCGTCTATGCGTATGCGCTCTTCAGCTTCATCTTTGAGCATACGATTTGATCTACGTAAACGCATCAAAAGTGGTACCGTCAAAAACAGAACAATCATACTGCTGACAGCAAGTGTTACTAACCAGCGTTGCTGTAATTTATGCTGTTGAAGTTCCGCTGACTGCCGCTCATTACTTAAATTTAAGGCATCAATCTGACGCTGCTTACTTTCTGATTGATAACGTTTAGTCAGCTCCAACATGCGTGTGCTAGCACTTTCTTTGGCCGCTTGTGCAGACATTGCATCAGCCTCTGAAAGTAGTTGGTAAGCACGCTTATGGTCACCATGGTCTGCAGCAAGAGCAGCCACATGCCTTGCACTTTCACTCATATAACTAGGAAAACCCATAGTCTGAGCTAAGGTATATGCACGCTCGGCATCAATCCTTGCTGCGTCAGAGCGTCCCTGCGACTGGGCATACTTACTACGTATATTTAATGTCCACCACATACCGATTTTATTAGGGTATTTTTCAAAAATATTCACAGCTTCATCTAAAGCGAGAATGCTATCAGCGGCCAGTCCTTGTTTATCCTGATTCTCTGCAAGCGCAATCAAGCTAAAAGCGACACTAAATGGGATACCTATTTTTTGATACATCGCAATAGCTTCGCGTATTAATCGCTCACCATGCACTAAGTCCGTACCAGCAACACGTCCATACCCTAATATAGCATCGGCCTCTAAGCGCAACATATGGGAGGCATGTGCTTGCTCCCGCATCTTGATGTAGTGATCAATAGCCTCTTTCTCTTGACCACTTTGGTCGAATTGCAAAGCCAAACCCTGATGAGCGTAAGTCAGTGCGACAGGATTATTACTGCGCTTAGCAATGTCCATTGTCTGCAAACTCGTGGTAATCGCATCATCGATCTGTCCCCGCCGACGATACATCATCGAGGTGCGCAACATTGCCTCACTTAGTAAGTCCGGCCGATTTACACCATCCAACACCTCCATGCTATCAAGGACAGCAGCCGTCATCACGTCCAACTTACCTTGATTGATTGCGTTCAATGCAATATTAAGATCAGCCTCAGCCTGCCCTACTTTATCTGCATGCTGTTTGGCCAATGCATATGCCTGCTTGGTATGCGTTGCAGCAGCGTCAGTTAAGGCTGAGTAAGTTTCAATACGTGCCAGCAGATTAAGTAAGCGCACACGGTCATTGGATGTCGCTTCCGCAGGTATGGTTAACTGTAGATGTTCAGCTTTTCGATAAGCAGCAGGCACATCATTTTCTGCAAGAATACCTATTGCTGCGGCCTCACTACGCCAAGCACCCAAGTTGCTTTGTTCAGCTATCGCAGGTATTGAATACCATGCCATCAGTATCACTGACACAAAGCCAAACAGCCATTTATTGATATGTGGAAACAATTTTGACCTATCCTCAGAAGCGGTGCCTACTAATCGCTCTATGCGCCATGTCACATTATCCATAGAGTCTAAAATCCTTTATGGAATTGCTTTTTTACAATTGACACCACCCTAATGCAAGATTGTTGTTATAAGCTTAATCTTGCTTGATAGCATCAAACAGCTATCAGCTTCCAAAAGGTCTTATACGCTGACGAGGCGTGTTATCAACTCACTTCCACAACATAATAGACCATTCGCCATACTGAGTAAAATCTCTCTAAAACTTAGCCTCCTCCACCTCACAACATCGGCTGATGATAGCTTTTGTAAAAATGCGCGCCTCAGTAATCATGCGCTAGTAATGCTTCGCCACAATGACGGCAATACACGGCATCTTTTTCATGCCCCTCTAACATGCAGCTTGGGCATGCAATCGCAACATTCACGTTGGAGTTAGCGCTTGATCTGGCCAACTCTACTGTTACTATCCCAGTTGGCACAGCAATAATGGCATAGCCCATAATCATCACCATGGAAGCGATGGCTTGACCTACAGGGGTTTTAGGAGAAATATCGCCGTAACCAACTGTGGTCAGCGTAACAATTGCCCAATACACGGATTCCGGGATGCTGGTATAGCCATTTTCAGGGCCTTCTACAACAAACATCAAAGTACCTAAAATGACAACCAAGGTAAGTATCGCAAGTAAGAAAACAAGCAATTTCCTTCGGCTAGCGGCTAAGGCTCTAGCCATTACTTCACTCTCCTCAAGATAATAGGACAGCTTAAGTATTCGAAATATTCTTAATAAGCGCAGTAAACGTAAAGCCATGGCATAGCTTGCACCACTCATGAACAAGGCAATATAGCTTGGCAATGTTGAGAGTAAGTCGATAATACCCATAAAACTAAAAATGTAGTTTGCCGGTTTATTGACAGAGACTATCCGTGCGATATATTCAAGCGTAAATACAATGGAAAAAAACCATTCCAAATAAAACAACTGATGCCCCCATTGCACATGGATGTTTGCAACGCTATCCAGCATCACCACGATTACGCTTAATACAATGGCTACTACCAATCCAATATCAAATAATTTCCCTGCTCTGGTATCCGCTTCAAAAATGATTTGATAGACGGCATCACGCCACGGCGCTTTATCTTCCCTAGACATTTAGGTTTACTCCATTTTGTAAATATTTTTAATGTGAGAAACGACTAATGTTCAGCACTTTTTTCAGCAAGAAACTGAGCCTGATTCCGGCTTATCAAAACAAGTAACACGCCAGAATAAATAAATGTAGAAAGCATCACAACACCTATTACGACTGCCTTGAACATCTCCAGATATTCAAAAGTTGAGGGAATCATGGTCAGCATCACAATAGATAAGCCCCCCTTAATCCCTGCAAAAGTTAGCACACCCCACCAACGAAAATTGATGTCGACCATTTTATCGGTTCTGTTTGCAAGCCATGCAAACATGCCCATCATCAAGCCACGAATCAATGTCGTTGCAAAAAACATGGTCATGATTTCAACACGATATTGCCATAAGAATTTCATATCTATCATTTCAGCCATCGCGATAAACAATATGGTATTCGCGACAAGTGCTAACAACTGCACATCTTCTTTGGTACGTAAATGGCGATCCCGCTCTTCTATGGTAGCTTTAACGCGGCTCAGAACAATGCCAATCACATTAGGCGAAGTCTCAACTTTAGCCGCCTCAATATGCAACTCAGCCTCATCACGTACTATTTGCTCACTGTCTTCTGTCACCACTTTCATCATGACATGATGTACGGTGATAGTTGCAAAAATACAAGCCAATATGCCTGATAAGTGCATATGTGAATGTGCGCCAAATAAGTTTAGCAATAGATAAAAATGCTCAGCCATTTCGAATGAGCCATAACCAGTCACAATCAACACCATCATTTCAGCAATACGATTAGCAGTAGTTTTCATTAAAAACAAGCCAATATAACCAACTACCACACCAACCGCTAATGATCCAATCACCACAGCAACGCTAATTTCAGCGATATAAGTACCAGTGATTTCACCGCCACCTAATGCATACAGCCCGATAAATACGAATACGATGAGCGCAGTCGCATCATTAAACAGACTCTCACCTTCCGCTAGAATCTTTAAGTGATGTGGTAGTTCAAACTTGGAAAAGATACTGACCACAGAAACCGGATCGGTTGCTAGCACCATTGCAAACAATACAATGACCGCCGCGTAAGAGAGGTGTATATCGGCAAAGAGATAGCTAGAAACAACCAACGCCATCAGCACAGAAAGCACTACCGCGACAATTGCCAGATACAGCAGACTTAATCCATGTGCTTTGAGATCAGCAAGCTTGAGTTCTAGCGAATCGGACACAAGCAGAATCGGTAAAAGGAATACCACTAAGGCAGCAAAATGCTCAGCATCGCCAGTAAGTATAGGGATTTTCAGAAAAACGAAATGCGCCGCAAATGACAGTGCAATTAAGCCAAGCGGTGACGGTATTTTAAACTTATCTTCCAGCTGCAATGCAAAGTACAGTATTCCAGCAATCATCAGTAAGGTAGCAATCATTATGTTATGCAGAAATCCTGTGAGCGTTGATGACCTATATTATCCGGCTTCTATTGAAAACGCCAATCACCATGTATGAATAAACAAGCTCTCACATACAAGTGCTCCTGCACATGAGATGCCATTAGCTGGAGATTCAATCAGGTCTGAAACCAGTAGAAAGACAATGCCGGGATGACAATATTGCCGTCTAACAAAGAGAATGTTTCCCCTGTATGCAAGTCTTTCACTGTGTCGTACTGAAAAAAACCCATGCGCTGCATCGACAAGATATCCAAGAACTGTGGCTCAGCGTCGAAATTACCAACAACCACTACCCTTGAATGGCTTAAGCCTTGATCAAACCGTGAAAACACAAAAAGATGCTCATTATCCACGCTTAATAATTCACGATTATTTCTATCCGCAAATGCTGAAATTTCTTTACGAACAGAAATCATTTTCTTGATTGCACTGAATATTCGATACTCCACTGTGCCCGGCTGCGCTCGCCTTGCAGCTTTATTCCAGTCCATTTTTGGACGATGCACCCAGCGATTATCGTTACTTTTGCTCTCGTCACTAAGATAAGAGTCATCATTGAGTGTGCCGATTGCATCACCATAGTAAAGCAGAGGGATTCCACCAAAGGATAAAATCATACTGTGTAATAACAATATAACTTTTATAGAGGCATCAATGGCATCTGCATCATTTTCATTCAACGCACTTTCAAGCGAGGCTAGCGCAGCTAGAGAACCTGAAATACGCGCATCACCCGTTTTGCCATTTTCACCGAACGCCAATCCCATCGCATGGGAGCCTTCGTAGTTTCCGGTAAAATAATCAACCAGAAAACGACGGTGTAATTGTGGATCATAGCCCGCTGCGACAATATCTGCATCACTGAATCCCCAGCCTATATCATCATGACAACGTACATAGTTAAGCCAAGTTGCCCGCTCCAGCTTTTCTGGAATACTGCGTATGCCCTTGTTGAGCAGAGTAGCTTTCCTTGTTGCTACGGCCTCCCACAATAAAGCCATGTAAGTAGCGTTATAGGCAATCTCGCACTCTTTTGCATTAATTGCATCCTCACCAAAATACTTAATAATTTCGGTAGGTGCGACAATCGCCTCAGCAATAAATAAAACACCTGGCGCCGTCACTTGGCAGCAATCTTTCATCAATTGTAGTATTTGGTGAGCTTCACGCTCATTCTGGCAGGTACTGCCCATTTTTTTCCATAAAAAAGCAACCGCATCTAACCGCAGAATATCGACCCCTCGGTTGGCCCAAAAAAGAATGATGTCCAGCATTTCGATAAAAACGGCAGGATTACGATAGTTAAGGTCCCATTGATAACTATTAAACACTGTCATCACCCATTTACCCATCTCTGCATCCCAAGTGAAATTTCCTGGTGCAGTTTCCGGAAAGACTTCTGGCATGGACTCTTCATACATATCTGGAATTTGCCTGTCGTCAAAAGTGAAGTAATAATCTTGGAATGTCTTATCGCCTTGACGCGCCTTTTGCGCCCACTCATGCTCATCCGAAGTGTGGTTAACCACAACATCCAATGTCAGCAACATACCTCTTTTTCTTAAATGGTCAACCAACTCATCTAGATCCTTCAGCGTACCAAATCGATGATCTATATTGCGAAAGTCTCGTACCGCATACCCCCCGTCACTCTTGCCTTCCGGGCAATCACAAATAGGCATGATATGTACCAGATTGACCCCAAGATCCTGCAAGTAATGTAACTTTGACGGCATTCCTTTCAGGTCGCCAGAGAATCCATCACAGTACAAAGCCATAGCCACCCATTGCTGACTCAAAAACCAGTTATGGTCTTTTTCTCGTGCTAAATCCAGTTTCTTTAAATAAGCAGGCCGTTTAATATACTGGCGCGCTAAGGTCTCAACCAGATGCAACATCTGTTTTTTGAAATCGGGTCGATCACCATAAAGAGAACTGAATAAGGAATGGATCGCATAAAAATTAGCACCCAATCGTGTATAAAAATGCTGTAATTTTTGGTATTTTATTTCTGGTTTCAGCGCGATTAATACATCATTGAGCAGCGAGTGTGAAGCTTGTTCATACATGGCTCATACCTTACTCTTCCTGAGAGGGCGCTTTGAAGCCGCCGAATCCATAGTGATCAAGCCCTTCCAGAATGCCTGCTGCATAATGGTGTTGTGCAAAATACACTTGCTCATGTCCACGTAAAAATTCTAGCTCAGAACTGTGATTACCAACGACAACAGCCAGCGTATCTCCAACCAGCATTTCACTGTCATTTCCAGAATCACCTGCCACTAAAAAACTTTTCAACGGAAGCCCCCATTTATAAGCAAGATAGCGAATTGCATGTCCTTTTGAGGCGCGTATTGGCAATATATCGAGAAATTCGTTGTGAGAGTATATGAGCTGGGCATGTAGTTTCAGTTCATGCAAGTGGTGATAAATATCCTCCACAGGAGGCATTTGATCTGGGGTTGCAATATAACTCAACTTGAATTCACGCTGATTTTCCTGAGCTTGCAATACAAGACCAGGAATATTAATCATAGCCTTTGCCAAGTCATCACGGCGCCATAAATGACGGATATGGTTTGGCCAACCTAAATCTGGGGTAAGTTCTAGTCCGTAATTAATTTCGCTACCTACGGAGGTAATAAAAATATCGGGTAGCGGCACGCGATGCTTTTTAAGCATACTCACAGCACTTTCCAATGAACGTCCAGTTGCAACGCCAAAGCCTATCATGCCGGCATTATTGCGCAGCCAAGGAATTAATTCCGCCAAGCCTTTTTTGTCACCGATTAGCGTATTGTCAATATCACTAATCAGCATCATTTTAACCAGCGGCATAGGCGACTTACCTGCATTAAGCGCCATGGCATGTTGACGGCGCATGCGCTTACGATCCCGACGCAGTAACTGACCAACTTCTTTCATGTATTTTTCAACATGCGCATCCCAGCTATAGTGATGCTTAACGTTGATGATGCCATTCTTGGCCCAAGTCCGCCACTGCTTCCTATCTGACAACCCCTGACTCATAGCTGCAGCTATCGCGGTACTCTCCAAGGTATTTGCTAATAAGCCATTATGGCAATTAGCCAGAATATCCCGTGGCCCACCATCGTCTGGAGCAACGAATGGTAAGCCGCTCGCAGCCGCCTCAATCAGTGTCAAGCCAAATGGTTCTGTCATTGCAGGATTAACAAACAAGCCATGTCGGTGAGCCGCTAACCTATACAATTCAGGCAAATCTTCCTGAGTAATATGTTTAGGAATCGCTACCTTTCCCCATAAATCATAACGGTCTATATCAAGCAAAATGTCATTCATCACAGCCTGCTGCGACTCTTCCAGATCACGAATATCCTCGCGAACACCAGCAACAATGACTAGGTTCGCCTTCTCTTGCAACTGAGTATCCTCACCGTATGCTGCAATGAGTCCTTTTAGGTTTTTTCGTAATACTGGGCGTGAAATTGACAGGATGATTGGTTTTTCTGGCTGATGTAGAAATCGATCTATTCTAGCCTGCAACTGAGGATTTATTTTTTTACGTCCCAGTGGCGAGAAGCGTGAAGTATCCGTACCTGGTGGAATCACACTACAGTTTTTTGCAGAGTGACTCTGATACATACCATATTGCTCATCAATCTCCTGACGAGTACTAGTCACGACCATAGAGGCATGCTGAATAACCTCCTCCTCCACCGCAATACGGCGCCCGAAATTAAACTGGCGCTCAATAGCACTTTCTTTTCGTCCACTTGCCAGCAAACGAGACTGCTTGGGGCGTCCAAGTGAATGTCCTGTATGAATCAAAGGAATACCAAGTAAGGTGGAAAGCTGCTTTCCAACATATCCGGCATCGGCATAGTGAGAATGAATTAAGTCAGGGAGTCGGCCTTGCTGACGCAGAAAGTGCAAACTTTTGTCTACCATCTGATCAAGATGTGGCCACAACATCTCCTTACGAATATACTTTTTGGGACCACAAGACAATCGAATAATACGCGCACCCTCGCCAAAACTCTCCTCAGGTTGTGCATAATCAGAAGACAGGGATGGATCATCAATCAATCTTGTCAGCAAATCAACCTTACCAACCGCATGATGTTTAGCCAAGGCCTTAGCAAGCTCTACGACATACGTGGTTTGACCTCCCGTATCAGCATCGCGACCAAGCTCCATATCGTGTGACCGAATCAAGCCGTGTACGCTAATCATCAAAATATAAAGGGACTGATCCCTATTACTTACTTGACTATTCATAACGTTTGATCCTCAAAAAATGGTACGTAGAAATCACGATTCTGGGGCATAGCACCTCTGACTCCACAAAGCGCAGCAGCAAAGGCATTGGCTCTATCCAACATAACATCTGCATCCCAATTACCTAGAATACCCAAGATGCAAACTGCAGCAAAACCATCCCCGGCACCTACAGTATCGACTAGACCTCCATGCAAAGCTTTGCCAGAAGATCTTGTTTCCACACCATCTCTGGATAACATCCATGCCCCATTAGCACCACATGTGACTAAGAGACAATCCAGATTAAACATTTCAATCAAGTGTAATCCATAATCTCGCAAACCAGAACCTGCGAGTCGAAACAAACCTGCGATTACCTGAAGCTCTTCTTCATTGAGCTTCACAATATTAGCTCTTAACAACGAGCGCTTAATGATGTGCTTGTCATACCAAGGATCACGCAAATTAATATCAAGAAATCGTGGGCTTTTTGTTTCACTTAAAAACATATCTAAAGCAAGACGCGACTCCAGACTCCTTTGCGCCAATGTTCCAAAGTAAACCATGCTTGGATGTGTAGCCATCGTAATTAAATGGACAACGCCTGCGTGAATGTGGTCATATGCCTGATCCGGAAGAATTTCAAAACGATGGCCACTTTCATCCAGATGAACAATGACTTGACCTGTCGGATGAATTTGATCGCACTGCACTCCAGAGTCATCCATGCCCAAACGCGTCATTTCAGCAAGAAATGCTTCACGTAGCGAATCATTTCCAGTTCTGGTTACCAGCACAGGATGCTGACCAAAGACCTGAAGGTGGCGCGCAACATTGTATGGCGCGCCGCCAAGCACTGATCTATCAGGGAATATGTCGGCTAACACCTCACCAAATAATGCAATCGTACTCTTGTCTACTTCTTGATTTGTGGACGAATCTCTCGTGCAGTCTGTCTTATCAATCAAACGACACCTCCTATCAAATATTTAAAGTGGTGGACTCCATAGAAGTTAACCACGTATTGACTTGCGACCGTTGCCAAGCTCAATCCAACGCTTGACTTTCACCGCATCTACAATGCGAGAACGCACACCCCATGAGTCTAAAAGAATAATGATAGTAGGCTGATTCCCAATCGTTGCCTGCATCACCAAACATTTTCCTGAGTTACTAATATAACCAGTCTTGGACAAACCGATTTTCCAACCTTTACGCTTAACCAGCCTGTTAGTATTTCGAAAGGTTATTTCCTGAGTTTTGTCATTGACCCTATGTGAAACTGATGTCGTCATCTGACGAATAAGCTTATATCTATAAGCGGCATTCACCATAATGGCAATATCTCTAGCTGTTGATACATTACGCGCATCTAATCCAGTAGGTCCATAGAAGACGGTGTTTTTCATCCCCAACCTCGTCGCAGCACGATTCATTGCCTCAACAAAACTATTGGTACCTCCCTGATAACTTCTCGCTAGAGCAAATGCAGCTCTATTTTCAGAGGCCATCAGCGCCAGTTTCAACATTTCATGTCGAGTTAGTGTAACACCTACAGGAAGTTTTGATTTTGACCAGCGCTGCCTATCAACATCATCGGAACATATCGTAATTGGGGTATCTAATGATTGGTGACTATCAAGCACTACCATTGCTGTCATCAGCTTGGTGATTGAGGCAATGGCTTTTTTATCACCGGCATTTTTCTCATAAAGAACTTGGTCTGTACCTTGTACCAAGATAATTGCCGAAGAAGACCCAAGCACTAATTTTTTTACATGCTTATGTGCTAAGGAAGCATTGGTATGACGATGTTTACTGGCATTCTTTGCTGCATCGGCAGTATATGGAAAAATAAATGCGCTAACTGAAACTATTGATATCATTAGCACTTGCCAAATGCGCATTCATTACCCTTAATAGCCTATGGATTTTTAAGAAAAAGTCTTACATTCCGCAGCCTTATGCTACTGATTAATTAAAGATTAATAACCTCACCGTACCAAAGTGACTACCGCCCAAACTGATAAGCCTAGCAACTAGTGCATCCACTTCTTACTTGTTGTTACAAGCATATCCTCTTGCAGCAAAGCTACCTGATTCAACTCATCAATTATTTGATACAACTGCTCGACGATATAGTCTATTAATGCTTCTCGATAAGCGTCATCATGTAGTTGCCCCACTCATATTTCCTAATCTAAATTAAATGATCATGCATACACAACAATGTATTTCAATGCTTGGCATGTTATTGCCATAAACATCACCAACAATATTTAACTTCACAGCCCGCACTACCTACAATATGGATTAGGCTACCTACCAACACATACCCCTAAGCATATCTATATCGCGTGCACCACTATTTGTAATTATACGCACTAAATACATTTGTACAAATTATTTAACTACAAATATATTGTGTATGTGATATAAAAAAATACGCATTGATATTATTACTGTAATAAACAACTGGTCTACTTAGCATCATAAAATGACAACTAGAAGAGATAGTGCAATAAAATGTGCGCCAGTATTGAAACCAGTTGCAATGGTGAGTTGAGAATATTTCAGGAAAGTTTAGAACTGAAAATAATGACGTAGCTGCATCATTACAATAAAAAAAGCCACTCATATAGAATGGCTTATTTATTAACTAAGAACGCAAGAATCAATTTGGCAGATTAACTAGCTAGCCAACCGATGAGCCCTATCACTCAAATCATTACATTGGGTTGCAGTTTTATATTAATGTCCAGCGCGTGCCCCTGCTCGCTGAGAAAAAAGTAAGATAAAGGCAATAATGACTATAGTGAGTGCTATGGATGCAGAGTAGCGACTTAATGCAAGACCGCCTGCAGCTAGCGGTTTGTCGAGAAAATCACCAACTACAGCACCAAGAGGTCTGGTTAGTATGAATGCGGACCAGAAAAGTGTAGTTTTAGATATCTTTGTCCATAAATGGGCTCCAAGAACAATTAACAATAAACCACTAAAAATAATTGCGCCGCCACCATAACCAAGTCCGGCTGTGTCCGCAGTCCAATCTCCCAATGCCGTGCCCAATGTCTGAGAGAACATAATAGTTATCCAATAAAACATTTCTGCTTTCGGCAAGTGCACAGTATTGACTGAAACAGAGCCGAGTGTTTTGTACCAGACAAATAAAGATACCATCAAAAGGGTAAACAACAGTGTAGTTCCTCCTGTATAACCAACCCCAAGAGATCGATCCGCAAAGTCTGCCAGAGTCGTCCCAACCGTTGTTGTTGCGATAATTGTTGTCCAGTATAGAAACGGATGAAACTGCTTAGCCTTGATTTGGGCAATTACCGCAATAATAAAGATCACTGAAAAAATTGCAGTTCCAACAAGGTAGCCTAACTTCATCGACATGGATACCGCATCGCCACCAGTTTCACCCAGCGTTGTGGCAAAAATCTTTATGACCCAGAAAATCAAAGTAACCTCTGGAACCTTACTTAAGTGATTACGAACTATATTTTTCATAGCACGATATTACACTAATTTTTATCATTGGCTTATGACTGACTATGGTTGTAGAGTCTCATCAAAACTTACGAAGTATTGCGCTTTTCTACCTAAAATCCTATAGAAACCTGGCTTTATGCGTATTTCATCCGACTAAAAAACAATGTGGTAAATAAGTACCATACCACCAAGAAATTAAATAGCTCTTGATTGGAATATGCAATTGGCAATGTGGGCTTAACTCATTCTTATAGCCATGTTTAATATCGGCTCAATACTCATTAAGTAGTATAAGTAATGCAATGATTTTATAGGACAATTACTCTAATATTTTAGAAAGTTGATAATTAATGTTACAAAAAAATATTGGCAGCAACGAACCCAAGCAAGACAAAATATACGCTGAATTAATTTCAGTGAAGAAAAAACTTGAGGACTTAGAGCTTGCTGATTCAGCCATTACTGAAGGCATATGGGTTCTTCACATGGTCAATGGTGATCCTGACCATAAAGAGAGCACCATAGAATGGTCTAGCCAATTTAGAAGACTTTTAGGATACGAACGAGCGGATGACTTTCCTAACGGATGGGACAGTTGGCTTAAAGCTATCCATGCTGACGATAAACAACAAGCATTAGACGCCTTTAGCGCCCATTTGAATGACAGTAGCGGTCTCACTCCCTATAACGTTGAGTATAGAATGCAGACTGCAAATCGTGGCTATGTATGGTTTCGTGAACGCGCCATTACTGCCCGCAATGATTCCAACTTAGCGCTTCGCTCAGCAGGAGCCATTCGTGACATTAGTGACGAGAAAACTACCCAAGAATTGCATCAGCTTAATGTTATTCGTAATGAACAGAACATGCGTGAGATCATGAGTGTAGCTGATACTATTAACCAAATCGCGATGCAAATTAACATACTAGCCATTAATGCAGCAATAGAAGCAGCCCGAGCAGGTGAGGCTGGTCGAGGTTTTGCCGTTGTGGCCAGTGAAGTACGTAAACTGGCAGAACGTACTACTCAAGCGATGAATGAGATACGTTTGATGGCAAACAAATAGATGCTCGACTTTAAAAATCTACTTACATTTTGACTCAAAACTCAGAATAGTCTCTTCAATAAACCACAGATCTAAGCGTAGTAAAAGCTTCCGCTTGAATCAACCATAGGCCGTCAGCTTGCCTCTGCCATTTAGCCGAATACACTCCAGCAACAAAAACTGTTTTTTTGTCTAATGTGTATTTACCGACCCAATTACCAAGCTCCTCAGCATCTTTTAATAAACTACTTGTATACACTTTTCTGGTTCGCCTACGGTAAACCGTAATTGGATCATGCAAAAATGTAGCTTGCCAGCGTTGACGTTGCGCTTCAATCCCCTGTGACTGAACGCCACGTCCGGTCAAAACATGATAGTCAAAAGTTAAAAATGAACAGATTAAATCCACATCCCGACTTAATATAGCATCGTTGTAGCACTTACGTGCCGACGTGATGTAATTGATGTGATCAATACGTTGCAAACCTCAAATATCCGCGTGATTTATAGTTATTTTTGCCGATGCGCCCATACGGCTGCTTCAAGCCGACTGGTTAGCTTCAGTTTACTTAATAAATGTTTAATATGAACTTTTACAGTAGTGTCGCTAATACCCAAGGCACGCGCTATGGTCTTATTATTAAGGCCGTTTGCAAGACATTCAAGAATCTCCCGCTCTCGCTCAGTGAGTGCTACATCCTCTTCACTTTTGCTAAGTGTTGGGTGGATTAGCGCATTTTTAAGTATTTCTGTCAGACTTTCATGTAAAACAGTTACGCCAAGCATGGCTCTGCTTAAATTATCGCAAAGATCCTCAGGCTCCATATCCTTTAACAAATATCCATCAGCGCCTGCTCGTAAGGCTTCAAGTAAATCATCCTCTGCATCTGAAACTGTTAACACAATACACTTTGACTCTAACTTCGCATCTTTGATATGAGCAAGTGTTTGCAAGCCATTCATGCCCTTCATATTTAGATCGATCAAAACAAGGTCTGGCTTCAGTTCCTGAACTAGCAATAAACCTTCAGCACCAGATGCCGCTTCACCTATCACTGAAAATTTTGAATCAGCTGAAATCATTTGTATGACGCCTTTTCGAAATAACGCATGGTCATCAATAATAACTACTGTAGTAGGCACTTGCATAAAGTTCTCCAACGTTAAATTTTTACTGTTTGAATGACAATGTGATAATTATTTCGGCCGGAATAACAAGCGAACGCGCGTACCGCCAAGGCGTCTAGGAATAACTTCAATAGTGCCTCCTAGACAATAAGCTCGCTCAGTCATAATAGCCAATCCATAATGATGCGGTTTAGCCTCATCAAAAGAGCAACCTTTACCATCATCATCGATTGTGACAATCACATCTCCAGTTGATTGCAGCACAAGCGCAATCGTTACTTTCTCAGCACCTGAGTGACGCACGATATTAGACAAAGCCTCACGCACTACATGCAATAGATGAAACTCTTCATTCACGCTTAATCGACATTCCTGCAGTCTATTATCCAGCATGATATTCAAGCTAGATCGTTGTGAAAATTCTTCGATGGCTTCTTCAAGTACATGATCAAGCCCTCGTATATCCATTTGCACCCTAAACGTGGTGAGTAGCTCTCTTAGCTCGCGATAAGCGTTATCCAGCCCATCTCGCATATCATCAACAATTGTTACTGCACCACTTTCAATGAGATTGGAGCCAAAATTTGTTTGCAGGCGTGCCAGTTGAAATTTCATATATGAAAGCGACTGCGCCAAAGAGTCATGCAACTCTCTAGCAATGACCGCACGCTCCTCAAGCAATGCTACCCGTCGACTTTCTTGCTCTCTAGCCTGAAAACCCATTGAAAGTGCCAGCATTTGTGCTGTCACTTCAAATAATTGCAACTCAGCACCTTCAAAATAATGATTAGCTTCGGTTTCCAACAGGAGGATCCCCAACCAGCCACTAGGGCTAAGTAATGGCACTGTGACACATTGTACACATTCGCCATGAATCAACTTTGTTGTATGACTTACAGCAACAGAGTTTACTGTTTCGTCAAACATACTTTCATCAAAAGACAATGGCCAATAGCTTGAAAATAAAGCACGCTGTGCAGAGATGCGCGAACCATTTTCACTAAAAACCAACGCCACATTGCCCACCCCCAAAGTACGCTCAAGCGAATAAAGCGACTTTTTGATGGTTAATTCACTCAAACCAGAATCGCCAATTAACTTAGCCAGCTTAAACATGAAGTCTTGCGCAAGAATCATTTTCCGCATTTTTTCTGTGCTGGTGATATTCACCCATTTTGTTTCGACCTGAATGCCTTCTAGCCTTGCAGACAATTCAGCCGTTGATTTTTCCAACATCTCAAACTCATCATCATATTGCTGGCTATTCATATTAGAAACTAGATCACTTGGCATCATTGAGAAAACCTTGCCTAACCTAAGAATCAGAATACTCCACGATGTCAGCATAATGCCAGCTCCAATGCAGAATACGAGAAACAAGCACACTAACTGTAATAATGAAACTACTGACTGCTTAATAACAACATCTTTTTCCGCCGCAGATATAAACTCATCATAGGCACTTATGACAAGTTGCCCTCGCTCTAGAATAACCTCCTTTGAAAGGCTGTGTACTCGAGCATCAGCAAAGTTATGGTGCGCTGATTCAAGTTTTTTATAGGCCCTAGCTAAACTCGTATCATTTTGATTCTTAGCCCATATATATGCCGAGTCATCAAAGGCACTCTGGTTCTCATTCAAGAGATTAAAGTCTGAACTGCTCTCGTTTAAATTATTTTTTAACTTATAAACCTCTAACTTCCAGAGCGATTGATCTTGATATGCATGATGAATAATAGATAGATGATCGGGAATATAGTCAAAAAGGAATAATGAACCAGCCTGCATCAATATCACAGACAAAATCATAGATATGACTAAAGTATGCAAGCTTGCATAAAGTTTGTGTTTCTTTACAAAAACACGTATTAACTTGGAAATACTCAAAATATTTTGCATATTTTATCTAGTTCTTTTTATACTCGTACATTGGCATATTCAGGTTTAATTTGATGAGTTTATTCATTTTTTCAACACTAATCATCAGCATTAGCTTCTTAACGATTCTTGGTTCATGGTACAGCATTCAAGGGCCATTTTTACAACATCTTGTCATGTTAATTTCAGTGGCAGTTGCTATATTTTCCGCCGCGATTGTGATTGCGATACAACCATTGTTATCCTCAAGAAAATCGCGCTTACAACATGCTCTACCGCATGAAGCTGCATGGGGAAATGAACTATCTACGGTATTAACCACTCCAGCAGCTGTGCTTGATGGTTTTGTCGTCAAGTTTGTTAACACTCCTTTTCTTCAAGCACTAGGCATGGTAGGCATGGCAGACCAAGTTCTAGGCATGCCATTTACCAATTTAATACATCCGGCCGACCATACAAACTTTGCAGAACTCAGTGTAGAAGCTTCTACAGGTAAGACTAAGAATGAGGCGACTAAAATTCGCATGGTGTGCTCAGATGGCAGCACTTTACCTGCGAATAGCAGCCTGACCCGCCTACGCGAGGATCGCCGAAACAATCTAATGCTTTTCCAGTTCACACCAATCACTACAGTCAACACCTTAAACAACAATTACGAACCACAATTCAATTACCATTCCATTATCGAAAAACTTGAAGAAATAGTATTTCAACTAAATGCAGAAGGAAAAATCATCTTTCTTAACTCTGCATGGGAGAGTTTGCTTGAATTGAAAACTCAAGATTGTCTTGGTAAACCAATTACCGCGTATGCCCACCCCGAGGATAAACCTATGCTAGAAGCCAGACTAGACTCACTAACACAAGGTAAAAGAACTAATTGCACGATTGAAACTCGGCTACTTACAGTGCGCGGCGACCCTACTTGGGTAATCCTCCGAGCAAAAACCACAGCAGCTACAACATGGGAAAGAACAAGCGTTATTGGCACCATGATTGACAATCAACAAAATAAAGAAGCTGAGGCAGGCATCATTGCTAACCGACGCGCAGCCAACGCCCTTTTAGCTCATGTTCCAGGCATGGTTTACCGTTGTAGAAATGACCGTTCATGGAACTTTGAGTTTGTAAATGAAGGTTGCATTGATGTCACTGGGTATGACTCCCTCGAGTTAATTAACAATCCAAATATTACCTTCAACCACATTATCCATCCTGACGACAGAGAAGCCGTTTGGGAATCTGTCAATCAGCAAATAAACTGTGGTGAGAAATTTAAGCTGATTTACCGTATCATTACCCGCAAAGGGGAAACCAAACTGGTACAAGAAAATGGTCGCGGTATTTTCTCCAGCACTGGCGAATTATTAGCTTTAGAAGGTTTCATTACAGAGATTCCGGACCAGCGCTATAACGTTACCTCCCCATACTCTCAAAACTCAGGTAATAACAGTACAAAATAAATAGGACGCAATGCGTCCTATTTATTTATTCAACAGTTAAACAACGACTTTCAATGTTAACTGATTCAAGTTTGAACGCGCATATTAAAATGTACGTTTAATGTAACCAATTACGCGATCGCCACCGGTTCCCCACCCTTTAGCATCAACATACCAAGCTTTATTTGCATCAGTTGTTGTGTAATTCAAACCGGCATTCCATCCTGTACTACCTGCAATTGAAAAGTCCTTGTTTACTCCCACTAGCCAGTCAGTGTAATTACCATCAGAGTAGTTATGTACCGTTTGATGACCTACATGCAGCGCTAAATTAAGGTCAACCACTGGTAATGGGTAGGCAACGTTAAATTCGGTATAACCAGAACCGCGGGAATCACCTTTTCCACCGAAAGTATTGTTAATGCCAAAAAAGTTTGTGACAGCGTACGAATGCTTCAATGTGAAGTATTTGTAGGTTAAAGCAGCGTTAAGCTCTGTGGTATTTGGTGAACCGCCAGTACCGCCTGCATGATTAGCATCAGGATAAAAGAATTGTAGAAAACCAACATTCAAACTTAAACTCTCAGTCAATGGTCGCACATATCCACCATAAAGGTCCAACTCTACAGTGTTACCATACAAGGCATCCTGTTGTACGTTACTAGCCCAAACTCCGGCATAAAGGCCACTGCTATGTGAGTAGTCGATACCACCCTGCACAGCACCACGCTCTCTAGTATATGAAATACCACGGAATGTATAGTCGGTAAAAAAACCAATATTAGCTGTAACAGTATGCGGTGAAGCAGGCTGTTCAGTAGCAACAGTCTCGTCAGCTGCATATACACTAAAAGTAGAAACGAACATACTAGCCAATAACACTGGCTTTATTAAATTTTTCATACAACCCCCAAAAGTTAATTTAAAATCAATTACCTACACTTACATTAAACAACTTAATGCAATCGCTGATTCACTTGACTCAGTATTGTTTAATTCTTTTAAACTCACGCTTTTTATTCTGCATGAGTGCCGACATCTAAAGCTGCGCCATCATCAAACTTAGCAAGCCAATCCACTACCAGTGGATGAAATTTAGTCATGCCTTTGTATTCGATTAAATCTGGATGCATTGTTTTCTGCACCCGGTGCAGGCGCTTAGCCCAGCGAGAGTAAGTAGAAAGATCTTTTAGGTTTATTAAATAGCAACGTATGCTAAACATAATTGCATTGCTACGTGGCAGCCTGAACAGAGTCTGCAACTCAACACGCAGATGTACTAGGTCTGACACATTGTCCGCATTGACCGCGTTTCTGTCCCCTCCCCATTGCGGATAATTCTCCGGCGAGGTATCAAGGCGCGGATTAATTGTCATCGTCCAATTAAGCCTGCGTACCGGGCTACCAAACTGAAGATTCAACAGATGCTTTAAAGCGCGATCCATCACACCTAGCTCAGTAGCACGAGGCACTGGGCCGTGCCACTCTCTCCATGACATACCAACGTTAAATGCAAGAGACCAGTCTGCCTGACTCGTTACGATGCCAGCGTCGGCAAATAAAGTCTCTTCACGGTGATCAAGCAACACAAAATCGCCCTGAACTTGCCTGCCCATATAGTCGAACGGTTCCATTGCCAAAGTTGAACTGTCGCCAAATGTGAAAGTATCTTTAATGCCTAATGGCTTATTTTCCCAAGTCCATACCGATCCATTTTTATTTAAAGAAAAATGCTGTGGGTAGTCCTGAGATAAAGATTCCATAGTCAACTCTAAGAAATCCCATTGCGCATCCATCATGTGTGGCAGAGCCTGATATCGACCAGGATCTTGCTCAAGTGTGATTTTCTTATCAAGACATTCAGCCACATAGTGCTCATCTACATCAAACGTAAACTCACATACAGAGCCAACTTTCCCTTTAACATGCGGCTCGATATTCACCGAGTACATATACTGATCCTCAGGAAAAGGAAAAGGGAATCGTTTGATTGCCTCGGCAGAGTTACTGTAGGTATAGTCTTCTCGGAAAGTTTCTTTCTTGAACGTAGATGCCATAATATTTACCTTTTATTGCCGTTTCAAAATTTCTTAAATAGTGAAATAACGTCGATTAATCAATAAAGTCTGATTATTGATTTCGCCTGTTATTACCAAGCTAAAGATCGAGCAACAAACGCTTGCCGTTTGCCCGAGATACGCAAGGCATAATCTTTTTACACGATACTTTTTCTGAGTCTGTCAAAAAGTGGTCATTGTGTAAAATTGCACCATCAGTCTCCAGCACTTGCAGCTCACACCTGCCGCAAACACCACCGCGACATAAATAATCAGCTTCCACACCTGCAGCTTCTATTGCTTCCAACATGCTCATATCTGCTGGAACCTGAATTTCAATATTGGATTTAGCCAGCTGAATATTGAACGGCTCACCTACAGGAGGTGAAAGAAACTGTTCGTTATGGATATGTCTTTCCGGCCACCCTAGATTTCGAGCAGTCTCTAAAACAACTGTGACCATAGAACTAGGCCCGCACACATACACATGTGTGCCTAATGGCTGATCACCTAGTAAGGCTTTAAAGTCTAGTTGTTCACCTTGACTATCTATATAGCAATGCAAACGACTACTGCAGCTTTTCTTTAGTTGCTCAACAAAAGCACCATGCTCTGGTGAGCGGAATGCGTAGTGCATCTCATAGTCAGCTCCTAATCTATTAAGGTCTGCAATTTGCGACATAAACGGAGTAATGCCAATACCGCCAGCAATTAAGATATGCTTATGCCCTTTTTTTGCTAATGAAAACAGATTAACTGGGTATGTAATCTTAATGGGCATACCGACAGTGACATGCTCATGCATAAATACCGACCCGCCTCTAGAGTTCTCTTGTTTACGCACAGAAATATGATATGCGTCTGTAGCTTCAGGTGAGCCCATCAGAGAGTAAGGGTTGCGATGTACCCGTCCACCAATATCCATTGATACCACTACATGGCTACCACCTGAAAAGGGCGGCAATTTAGAGCCATCTTCTTTTACAAAAGTAAAGTGCTTAACTAATGGCGTTACCTGCTCAACGGCAGCAACTATTGCATTTATCATGCTCATGGATATATCTCCTCAATCTCTGGTAATTGGCCTGGAGATTCCGCATCAACCATCAATCCCATATAGGCACCCAAATGGCGTGAGAAATGATCGCGCACAAACAACATACGTTCACAACTTGAGCACTTACCAATGTTAGTAGTGATGTTGTGCGTAATAGCCTTGCAATGTACGCAATAAATAGACCGTGCCAGCGTACCGGTCAACTCTTTCATAATGTCAGCATCTTCAATGCCAAATTCTTTAACTGCCTCAGCTACAGCCCAGATAAAGCCTTCAGAACCAGCCACATAAATACGTAAACCCATCCGTTTGGTCGGCATAATCCTTTTTAATAGACTCACCACCTCTTGCTCTGACTTCAACAAATGCAAATCTTCAGGCACAACTTTTTTTAGCGTGATCGCAAAATTTGCATCAATATCTGAGTGCTCATAGAGCGTCGTGACTGGCTGTTGCGGGTGCATTTGTTGAAATAACTTGATCGCCGCCAACCCACCCTGACCTTGTGCCACGACCAAATGTGAGGTTGCCTTTTCATGCCAAACTAAGGAAGTGTAAATAGGCTTACTTTTAATCCAATATCCGCGCTCCATCATTAGCCCCTTATTTTTTCTGGATTAGTACGTATGCGCATCGGATCATAAAATGGCGTCTGCGCTACTCGCGCCTCACATACTCCAGCGCGCCCATCCACTTCAACCAAGGTACCAATTGCGCTATATTCCGGTTTGACATGGGCTAATGCCAATGAAAGCATTAGATAGTTACTGTAACTACTGCTTGTTATCACACCAATCTCAACACCGTTTTTCATTACTTTTGCGCCAGCTTCTACAGCATTTGCACTGGTACAAATCAATCCAACTTGAAGCACTCGAGCACGCTCACGCAACTTCAACACAGCCTCTTTGCCGGTGTAATCCGCCTTCTTATTTACGTCTACAGCCCAACCAAGACCTGCTTCCCACGGAGTGGTATCACCTTCAGGCATTTCAAATGGAAAAAACTGCAATGCACCCTCAACACGCATTAACTCCAGACAGTTCCATGATGCCGGAATGGCGCCAAGCGGCTTACCAACCTCAAGAATATTATCCCAAAGCGTGAGCATGTTTTTTGAAGCAGCATAGATCTCATAACCACGCTCTGCCGCATAACCACCACGCCCTATCATCACATCAATGCCAAACAAAGTGGTTTTGACACAATTGAAATAGGGCAAGTCAGCCAGCTTACAATTAACGTGCGGTGATAATATTTCTAGCGACTTTGGTCCTTGCAGCGAAATAACATGCGTGTCTGTATCTTGCTCAACTTTAATATTCTTACCGACAGCTAATAGCTGTAAATTCTGAAGTGTTTTGCCGCTACCATGTGAAACCATAAAAGCATTTGCAGCTTCACGAACGATCATAATGTCGTCGCATAATGCACCGACTTCATTCAACTCAGCTGCAATCATGGCCGCGTTAACTTTTAGCGCAGTAACATCTCTTGCAACCAATGTATTAAGTACACTTTCAGCATCAGGCCCAGTCACATTTACAAGGTTGAGCGCAGACACATCGAACAAACCAGCGCAGCTGCGCACGGCAAACACTTCATCATTAGCATCCGTGCTGTAACTCCAAGGCACAGGCATATCATTCCAAGTATCGCCATCCAAACCTGATCCAAGCGTAATATGCCTGCCGTTAAGTACTGAATTTCGCATTTTCTTCCCAAGTCATCCGACGTAATTTTTTAAAAACATCTTTTACAATATGGTTTACATACTATCGGAATAGAAAAACGTCGAAAATTCTCTTGAAGGTGTACTACCAAAGAGGTATTAAAAGTGGTATTAAAGGGTGTGGCACAAAAAAATAGTGTGAACCACAATCATATGATTCACACTACATTGACTAATACTTCTTAAGCCGCAAGCTGGTTTTTCAACTCTTCTTCCATCTCAAAAATATCAGCCACTATCCCGTACTTGGCGATGGTAAAGATTGAAGCACCTGGGTCAGTATTCACGGCGATAATAGTCGGCACATGCTTCATACCAGCCATATGCTGAATCGATCCCGAAATACCCAGCGCAACGTAAAGTTTGCATGAACCAACCACTTTGCCAGATTGCCCGACTTGTCTTGATTTAGGCAGCCACCCAGCATCCGCAATAGGTCGTGAGCAACATAAGGTTGCACCTGCCGTTTCAGCAAGTTCACGGAACTGTTCAACATTGGTTTCTTCGCCAATGCCGCGACCGATAGACACAATAAAATCAACCGCGGTAATGTCTACATCATTAGCGCCACCGGGCTCGATAAACTCTTTATTCTGGCTACGAGACTGCACTACAGGTAAATCAAAACTACTTACAGATGGATTAGCCGCGCCTTCAAGGACTTTGAACACACTAGTACGTAGCGTCAACACAACGGTAGATTTACCTGGAAAATCCACTTCAACATTCACTTTTTGGTTATAACCGCCACGAGTCGCTACTAACTCATCACCTTGATATTCGGCAATAAATACATCCGTAGCATAGCCATAACCGGCTTTACTTGCCAAAGTCGCAGCATAACCTAGGGCATCAACAGAATGCGGTAGTAACACTACGGCGGGGTTCTTTGCTGTAATTAATGCTGAAACGGCTGACTCAAAAATATCAGGATCAAAATCAGCAATTGGCGTTTGCACTACAATCACTTCATCTACACCTGCAACTGACAATGCCGGCACAAAAGATTCAGCCTGACTGCCGATGACAGCTACCAGTACCTTATCATCTACTGATTTCTTTAATCCGTATGCCGCAGCAATAAGCTCTAAACTCACTGGACGCAACTCATTGCGACGATGCTCCGCAATTACTAAAATAGTGCTCATGCTTATGCTCCCTTAAATTCGTTAATAATCTGGATGATTTTGGCTGCTTGCTCTGCCAGCGAACCTTCAATCATTTCTGCGCGACCTTTTTCTGGGATATACATGCGGCGTACACGTGACATTGAATTTCCGGCGCCAACATCACCAGTTGACAGGCCAACATCTGCCAGTGAAAGCTCTTCAATAGGCTTGGCAGCGGCTTGCTTGATACCTCGTAGCGATGCATACCGTGGCTTATTAATGCCAAGCTGTATGGTTAATACCGCAGGGCAATTAATTTCAACCTCTTGCAACATGCCGCCTTCAAGCTCACGACGAACCACAGCTTGACTAGCGCCGGGCTGATATTTAAAATCCGCGACGACTGCCGCATGTGGCCAGTTCAAATAAGCTGCGGTAGAGATACCTGTTGAGGCATAGGAGTGATCAGATGACTGTACGCCGGCAAAAACAAGATCTGGCGCTTCTTTTTTGGCAACAGCGGCTAAAATTTTACCAATAGCTATTGCATCAGAACCCTCAATACTGTCATCCCAAACTCTAATTGCGCGGTCTGCGCCTTTAGCCAGACATTTACGCAAACTTTCATCCACGCGATCAGGTCCAATAGAAACTACAACGACTTCAACCTCAGAGTCACTGGACTCTTTGATTTTCATTGCTTCTTCAAGTGAAAAATCATCCCACTCATTCAAGTCATACAGCAGGAAGTCTTCGTCTACATCTTTTTCATCAGCACGGATTTCAAAATCCTCATCTAATGCTGCGACTTGTTTTACTGCTATCAATATCTTCATATCTTCTATCTCCTAATAACTTCAATACTTACCATCATTGTTAATCACCTAACGGCTGACTCACAAAGCCTACTTGCCATCCACCTAAACACCATAAATCTGACTTGAAAATCTGGATCGTCTCGCAAAGACCACTTATCCTTCCCTTTTAACCTAACGCTTCCTACTAGCATCAATCGATGTAAATAGTAGGGATCTTCCAGCAAAGGCAACAAGGTTTTACGCGTTGCATATTTATTTAAAATCACACCCCTACGTATATCTAGCTCTGGTGATGCAGCCAAATCTTGCAGAATCATTTGCGGAGTGTGCGGGTTATTGGCAACACCACTCAGTACGTCAATATTGTTATCTGTAGCCAGCGCTTCCATCACCACCTTTGGTGACTTGTGTTGATAAGCTACTGCAGAGCGCACCCATGCGCTTTGGTCCTTAGCCAACGCTTTCAACAACCCAACCGGACAGCATGTATTTCTAGCTACAGCCCGCCTTACATCCACCTCAAAATCAACTGAAAGCCTCTCGAGCACCTTACGTGGTATCCGTGGATTACGCGCAAGCCACTGGCGCACCCAAGAGTCTTTGTCGTTCGCTAAGGCATTAATACTTGCCGCTGTTAAATCTAACCTTGCTGCAATTGCACGCCTGACTAGACAACTATCATCAAGAAGCAATCTCATCACCAACACTTCTGGTGACGCTACATTTGAAGCTACACCACACCTAACAGCGACATCATGACTTGCTGCTAAATTGACCAATGTTTCGCTAGAGACTCTCGCGTTAACTGCCAACTTACGCATGATCTTTACATCTTTGTCGCTTACAGATTCATCAATAACCGCCTGCGAGCATCTAGCGTGACCGATTACTGCAGCTCGCACATACTCATCACCTTTGGCATAAATAAAATCAAGTAACTCTGTCGATGTGGATGGGTTCTCAGCCAAATTTTTGTACAAAACTCCAATTATTTTGCTGTTTGCCATTCGCTCCAGCATCACACTTAACACCTCTGCACTTGCCGCAGGATTTCTACTTACCGCTTTTAAGCTTTGCTCATCCTCACTCAACTGCACGATGCTGGCCAAGACACTTACCGGGCTATGCAGGTGTTGCGCAATCAACACAGTAAAATCTGAATTTAGTTGCCTGACATCAGCTTGACCAACATAAAGCTGAGACAATGCCTTAGCAGTTGCATTTGGATTCTTATCTAACCGTATGACTACGCCACTATCGCCATTACCAGCACTACTATTTGCAATTGCCTCCAGTACAGATGCTGGGGTATGTTCCCATCTGGCCAGCAATAATGTATTACGCCTTTTATCAAACATAAGCGCTTCCAAACGTCTCTTATCGCGCCCTGTTGCAATGTTATGAACCGCTGCCGCACAGTATGGATCACCAGCTTTGATCGCTAACCTAACCAAATCAGTGGCTTTAGCTGGCATCCCCATATCAAACGGCTTGCGGCAAGCCTTCCCACGCTTCATATTCAATACATTCATCAATAAGTTCAATTAGCTCGCGTACGATGAACTTACCTTCAAATCCAGAGGTTTTTAGTGCATCCTCAAACATCGTTAGATCTTTAGGGCATGAAACTACAAACACCTGTAAACCCTCAATTTGCCCAGCTTCTTTCATTCTATTGGCTGAAGGTTTTTCGATGCCGACTGGATCCGGTATCCAGATGCGACCACCACCAGCACCGCAACAAAAAGAGTTGTCACGATTACGTGCCATTTCCACCAGTTCGCAGCCAAGCAGTTTCAGTACATCACGCGGTGCGTCATAACCTTTGTTATAGCGGCCAAGATGGCATGGGTCATGGAAAGTCACACGGTAATCGAGCTTCTTTTTCAGTTTGATCTGACCGCTCTCTATAAGCTGCTTCACTTTTGTCGTGTAATGCTCAATCTCAAACTTACCGCCGAAATCAGGATATTCATTACGGATAGTATTGAATGAGTGAGGGTCTGTTGTGACAATTGACTTAAAGTCACAAGATTGAATAGTCCCAATATTAGACGAAGCTAATAACTCATATAGCCCCTCCTCTCCCACTCGGCGCACATCATTACCAGCATTGAGTTCAGCCTCAAAAAGCAAGCCAAAATTCACACCCGCGTGATGCATCAATCGAGCAAAAGACTGTGTTACCTTTTGGTTACGCGGATCAAACGAAGCGTAGTCACCAACAAACCAAAGTACATCCACTGGTTCTTTACGTGCATCTTTAATTTCAAATGGCAACTCTTTAGCCCAGGCAGCCCTCTTGCGTTTTGATTCGCCAAATGAGTTACCTGTTTTATGGATAGTTTGCAGCGTTTTTTCCAGCAAAGGCTCCATTTCCCCAGCCTCAACCAGATTACGTCGCATTTGTACAATAATAGGCACATGCTCAACGGCTACAGGACATATCTCGACGCAGGCCAGACAAGTACGGCATGACCATAATGTCTCCATAAATACCTGTCCAATATCTTTACCATGAATATCTAACTCAGCTTCTTTCGGGATTTCTTTTGCGCTCAGCGCATGGTTAGCAAACTCACGCAATGAAAGAATCACATCTCTAGGTGACAATGGTGCACCTACGGCATTGGCAGGGCATGCTTCCTGGCAACGGCCACACTTGGTACAAGCATCAAGATGCAATAGGTTTTTCCAAGTTAAATCGGTAATTGTCTTGTAGCCCGCGGTTTTTTGCTCATCCGGTACTCGAGGCAACCTTTTACCGGCAAGAGGATCCTTGAACATCAAGGATGTTGCAGCAGTGAAAATATGCTTGATTTTAGTATAGGGAATACAAGCTATAAAAGTCAGCGACAATAAGCCATGAAACCACCACAGGCCTACGCGTAAGTTACTGGCACCTTCAGCAGTTAATCCTATCAACTGCATAAGTTGTGCAAGTAAAGCGCCAACTGGCGACCATATACGATAATCCCAGACTTCTGGCCGACCACTTAACCAAACTAGACGCGTTGCTTCAAGGACGAAACCTGTAACACCAATCAGAATGAATGACCATAGAAAAGCCCAGTCTTCTCGCCGATATTGGTTGCGATCAAAATCAGGATCACCAACCTGCCTATCCACCCTTTTATAATCTAACTTAGGAAGGTTAAGCCATTTACGGCGATACATCATGTAAATCAAACCTACAATTAACCCGATACCAGCCAAATCCAACACAAGGGAAAATAATAGATAAAAGTTACCGTACCAAAACTGCACGCCAAATAACGGACGCAGTATGTCGTACTCTAGCGTAATGGTAGACGTACCTATAAACAGCAGTACGAAGCCAAAGAAAATTAGGCCATGTGCACGACCAGCACTTTTATCACGTCGCACTAATGTGCGATGCGATACCATCGTTTTAGCCATATCAATAAAGCGGTGTAGCAAATCGTTCCATGAGCCATCAGACTTACCGCGACGGTATTTTCGCAACTGGACATAGACGCCATAAATAAAAACCGCAATGGCTACATAACCAATTGCATAAAATAAATATATCGCCTGTGGCTGAAAGTTTTCAAACAACACTCTGGTGATTTCTTTAGGATTATTCATTTAGCATCGCCTATTGAAAGGAGTTTATTAAGTTTTTAATCGATAACCTTGTAAGGTCTGATTACGTAGAGATTCTTGACTAGCATTTAAAGCATGGCTACCGAATCATTATTCAGTAGCCATGCTGGCAACATTTAAACTTTGTACTCTATTTTGAATGTGCCACCCGGCATGTGCGGTGCACCCCAAACAGCGACCTCTCGTTTATATGGAAGAGCAATCTGTGGATTAGCCTCTTCGATCTCACGCGCCACACGATGGCCTGTGAAGGTTGCATCTGCAATCAATCTTGGAGCTTCGGCATCACCCACTAAATAAATACCTTTGATATCGTTTTCAGCCCATTCGGATTCGCGTGCTTTAAGTTCATTCCATAGTTTGTTTTCTGAATGACGACCAGTCACTAAAATCAATGAATCAAACTCAAGCCAGCGATGCGTTGTGTTTGCATCACGAGGAGAAACACCCGGTCCACGATAAGTACGTTTTGAACCATCACCCCAAATGTTATAAATTTCAAGACGACCGGCTTCAATTTTTGAGCAGAAATGATCTCCTAACTCTTCAACATGCAACTCATGCAACCTACGCATCATATTTGGATACTCAAGTGTAAAGTGCATATAGTTAGCCAGATGCACGCCAGACACCACTGTTACTTCATGACCATCTGAAGCTAGTTTTTCAGCCAAGCTAGGCGCCATGAAATAGGTATCTGCATTTAAAATAACCACACGTTTGCCAATTTTCTTTTTACCTTCAAACACTTGTTCTGGTGTTAATTGATCAGGTAACGAGGCATCTGCACCAGGAATCGCTTCATGTGTTAAGCAGTTATTACCATCCGTATTCCAAGAAGAACCAGTTGCGATAATCACTTTGTCAGCGCCGTATTGCAGCACTTCGTCAGCAGTCATGGCTTTTTGACCTAAAGCCACTTGGCTTTCCTTGTTTTTCTTCACTAATTTATTGATTTGCGTTTCACGATAATCACGGTGATAACTCCACTCGCCTAATCCAGGCAAGGTCGATACCGTATTTAAGTGTCCGCCAATTTTTTCTGCTTTATCATACAAATGGACTGTGTAGCCACTTTCCATCAATACGCGTGCAGCTTCAGAACCTGACGGGCCTGCACCAACAACCAGCACGGAGTCTTTAGAGTTAGTTTTACGGAATTTTTCAGGATGCCAGCCACGGCGATATTCCTCACCTGCGGTAGCATTTTGCGTACAAATCATCGGTGGGCCACCGATCTCCCAGCGTGAGATACATACGTTACAACCGATACAAACTCGAATGTCGTCAGAACGACCTTGTTCGATTTTTTGCGGTAAGAATGGGTCCGCGATAGAAGGACGTGCGCAACCAATAATATCTGCGTAGCCTTTAGTGACAATTTCAACCATTTTTTCAGGGTCAGTATAACGACCAACACCTAATACTGGTTTCTTTGATACTTGTTTAACAAACTTAGTCCAAGGCACTTGGTGACCTTGTTGATAAAAACGTGAAGGGCCAGCATCTTCGCCCCATTCAGCAATATCACCAACATCCACATCCCACAAATCAACTAATGGATCAGCAAGCTCAATGAACTTCATCCCATCAACTTCAACCTCGATTTGTCCTGGACCATATACAGTATCCACAGCAAAACGCGTAGCAATTGCACACTCACTACCAACAGCATGTTTTACTTTTTCTAATGTTTCCAACCAAAAACGCGCACGATTCTCTAATGAACCACCATACTTATCAGTGCGTTTATTGTAGTAAGGATTTAAAAACTGCAATGGCAAGTATGAGTGAGCGCCATATACATAAACAATATCGAAACCTGCATCACGTGAACGTTTGGCAGCATCGACATAATATTGTTGTACTTGCGCAATATCGCTAAGATCCATCTCCTTGCAATAGCTAAGCGTTTCAAATTCTGACGCATATTGACTTGGCCCACGTGGTGTTGCACGTGATTCCATGTTAGGTGCATGTGCACCACCGTACCAAAGCTCGACACCTGCAAGCGCACCATATTTATGGACTTCATCAGTCATTGCACGCAAGTTGCGTACATCACCTTCATCCCAAATACGTGCAGACAATCGATGTGTATCATCAGATTCTGGGTGTATGGAACAGTACTCTGTATTCATTGCCGCCCAGCCACCTTCAGCCTTCATTGATCTATGTGCAGCTTGGAAGCCAGGTTTATCAGAACCAGCGCCAATACAGTGCGGCACTTGGTAAAAACGATTACGTAGTGTCTTAGGGCCAATTTGAATAGGTTCAAACAGAATGTCGTGTTTTGGATCGCGTGCCATGTTATCTCTCCGGTCATGTGAATAGAATTTACTGATGTGCTATTCTCATTGCGATGCCATATTCAAACAATTACCATCATGGCTTACTACTAAGGTGTTACTTGAGTGTGTTGCAGAAAAGCAATAAAAAAGCGGGCGAGGTATAAACGTCCCCTCACCCGCTTTTTTATTGCTTACGGCAGGCCTATAGACATGCAATAGGCCTGCGAAAGACACTTACAAGCTATGCATATACCAAACTAAAGCAACTCCAGTCATTAGCGCAACATATGGCAATACACCAGCCTTGTTACTAGAGCCGCCCTCTTCATGCCCATCAATATACATATCTTCCAGCATTTGTTTAGGAAATTTACCCTTATCCTGAACGTAGTGACGGTACATAAATACTGGAATAATCAATGCAGCAAAGATTAAGCCTGTTTTCAGTGTTCCTTCTCCCCAAATATCTGCACCAAGACCCATGATACCCAAGTTAACGAAACCCAGAACACCACCTAAAGCCAGAATTAAAGTGGGCGCTTTGTAAGGACGCTCCCAATTTGCACGATCAATTCTATGAATCCAACCAGAGTTAAGATTTAGGAAGTTGAAAATGATATAACCAATATTTGAAGCTGCAAGAATAAACACATAGTCAGACATCATAAGCAGAATCAAGTTGAAACACAGGTCTGTCCACATAGCGCTGGTCGGGGCACCATGATCATTTACTTTAGACAGGTACTTTGGTAACCAACCATCAACCGATGCTTGATACAGAGTGCGTGAAGAGCCCGCCATTGATGTCATGATAGCGAGTAGTAAAGCCAGCACCATCATGATTACCATCACGTTTGCCACAAAAGCACCGCCGCCAACCATATCTGATAGCGCTTTTGCTACCCCCATACCACTATAAATTGAAGACTCCAGCATACCGTCATACACTGCTGGCGTAGTCACGACACCAGCAGCATCTACAACCGCCGGAGATACCATGTGGCCTAAACCTAAATGACTTTGAAAAGCAATAGGTACTAAGGTAAATACCGCAATGCAGAGTAAGCCTGAATAAAAAATAGCTTTAAATGTATCTGTTTTCGGATTTTTAAATTCACGCGTATAACACACTGCAGTTTCAAAACCATAAGTAGACCAAGCGGCAATAAAGAGGCCACCTGCCATAAGCTTCCAGCCTTCTATTCCCCATATCCCATCAATCACATTGCCTGCAGCATCGTGGGCGAGTGGTGCCAGTGGAAGGAAATTTGCCTGCGCAATATCACCTGTTAATAGCGGCACTAGGCCAATCAACATTAGTGGGATAAGCGCGATTACGCCTAGAATCATCGTGGTTTTAGCTGAACGTAAAATACCTCCATGCTGAACGGTAAACACCGTAAGCAAAACAGCCGCGCCCAGAATAAATGTTGCGTTAATCCTAAGTGCCAGGCCATCTTTTATCATGCCTAAATCAAGCAGTGTTATCTGCCAAGTGTTAATCACAGCATCTGGTGCAAACAAAGCATTTAACATGTACCCTGCCGCCAAACCAGAACCAATAGCGAGAACCGGCGACCAAGCAAACCAATTACACCATACCGATACAGGCGCAATAAACTTACTATACTTAACCCAAGCCACAGCACCGTAAATAGATGCACCGCCAGACTTGTGCGGGAACAAACCTGCAATTTCCGCGTAAGTAAATGCCTGAATGAAACCAAAAGCAATCGAAATTGCCCAGATCATCCACGCAGGCTTACCCACTGTAGCTGCAATAGCACCTATTGAAAAAAGAACAAGCGCAGGAACGCCGCTTGCCACCCAGAACGCACCTTGCCAGCCAATCTTTCTATGTAGCGTTGCATTTTGCGCGGCTATGTTTTCAGAAAGATCAGCTGAAATTGCATCAACTGAAGAATTTACGCTCAATTTAAGTCCCCTTTTTTAAATGTCCCAACACAACCCTAAAAGTACTATTCGAACTTACTTTATAGGACTGCTGAATTGGGTGATACAAAAGAATTAGATCTTGTCGCCTAGTTAAAAAACTTACATGCGAACCAGCGATAAGGCTTTCACATTGGCTTCTATTTTGCTGATAAACCTTACTTGATTACAATTCTCATTACGGATTACTCTATAAGTGGTAGTTGGCCATATTTTTATATGTATTATTCTGTGCCACTAATAAAAAATATAAATACTTCTTTGGTATTACACCTTCAAGATAGTTTTCTATGATTGCTGCCAGCACTAATATACAGGCATCCTCAAGGCATCATGAAAGCTATTAATGACACATCATCAGCCCGCAACGCCTACCCTTACACGACAAACTTTATATGACTTAGCCGGTGGGGAGGCTGGTGTTAAAAATTTAGTTCAAGTGTTTTATGACATTGTTGAAACCAATCCTGATGGCCACAAGCTGCACTTGCTACATCTACGTGGAAATGGAGTAGCGCATTCACGCGTAGAGCAGTTCAACTTTCTTTCAGGTTTTTTGGGCGGACCTAAGCTATATGTTGAAAAACATGGCCACTCTAACGTTAGAACCATGCATGAACATGTCGAAATCACAAATGAATCAAAAGATATCTGGCTTCAATGTATGTCCATGGCAATTGACGCTGTTGGTATAGAAGTCACCATAAAAGAGATGCTCATGAACAACTTCACAGCAATTGCTGAGCGACTTATCAATCAAACCGAGTAAAAAAATTCAAACTTATAATAAGCGGAATGCGAACTAATGGCTGGTTATACAACCTCTAGGATAACTCTAGCGCAAGCTTTACAAAACCATTATGCACGCAACCAAAGATGGGGGTTTATGTGGGCCTTATGGACCGCTATTCTATGGGGGGCTTGGTATGTGCCAGGCACTGCACTATGGTTTGAGCATCCTTATGTAGATATTCCTGTAGATCAACAATCTACAAGACTTGCAGCAACGGCGGTGATGACGTGGATACATGCAATTACAGTTTTCTTCTTTTTACTATTATGGAATACAGTCTTAGGTAAAGTTAAAGACTACGGTCGTACCATGGTACGCTTCCGAAAAATATCAAAATGGTATGCCCTCGCATCGCTGTGTGGTGGTCCAATGGCGATATTTGGTTCTTACATGGCAATGGGCTTTATCGGACCAGTATTTGCGGCCATCTCATCACTCTTTTATCCCGTCATCGGCGCTGTGATTGCACGGCTCTGGTATAAAGAGAAAATATCAAAACGTGCGGCTATTGGTATGTGCATCATTATATTCGGTGGCATGGTGATTTATGGCCCGAGCCTGTTCGGCGAGATGGATGCATCAAATCCAAATGCATGGTTAGGTTATGTGGGCGGCATCATGTCCGCCATCGGCTGGGGTTCTGAAGGTGCTGTAGCTGGGCGAGCCATGGATGTCTCTGACCCAGATGTTGGCATACACTGTCGATTTAGTTTTGAAATACTATTTTGGGGGTTGTTAATATTGCCAGCACTCGCAATATTTTCCGACCTACCAATTAAAAACCTGATTATGGACACAGTAACGCATGGCAAAGCAATGTTATGGATAGTCTTAGCTGCCGCCTGTCACGCCTATTGCTATACCGCTTTTTACAAAAGCTTTAGCTTGATCGGCGTTGGTCGAGGCGAAGCGATTGGCAACTTATACGCCGTGTTCGCGCTCATCTTTATTGCAGCCTTCACTTTACAGTTGCCGCAGTGGTACTTCATCGTTGGCCTTGTATTAACGGTGTTTGGTAGTTTTGTAATGTTTAGCGAGACTGCAGAATCTGTCGCTCAACTTCGAGACAATGCTGATACCAATAACAACCCTGCAAAAAAATTACTATGAAATTACATCAAAAAGGATTCTTGTTGGTAGCACTCAGCAAAAACAACAAGCTGTGGGATGACGAGCTTATTGTACAAGCCTTTATTGAATACAATATATCTGGGGATTACAGCGAAAAAACATTACGTATCGCTCTAGATGAATTGTCAGCAGCGGGGCTAATCACTCGTGTTGAAAAAAGGCTTGAATCTAACATTAGGCATGCAAAACTACTGTTTCGCTATCAATTATCAGACTTTGGTAGGATGAGAATGGTCGATACAGGTCTATTATAAAGACAATACTTCAACTGATTACCACCAACAAAAGGACATAAATAATGAACGGATTCTGGGGTTATGCTAGCGCAGATACACTCGCCTTACTTG
>DAIDAH010000200.1 GCA_027310735.1 Methylotenera sp.
CTGCAGCACTCGCAATATCGTTAATTAGCTCTGATTTATTCACGTGTAATCCCCTTTTTAAGGTTTATTAAATAAAAAACTCGTCAATTTAATTGAGTGTAAACACCCGTATTACCTTTATATCAAGCCAACAAAGCCCATGTCAAGCACTAATTGGAGACTAAACCACTCAAAGAATCAATGCGTTGTAGTATCCAGAGTAGTTGATGCACTTTCGGCTAGCTTTTCAGTGGATTTAGTATCTGCTACAACAACCGCCGTAACGTCCTCTACATCAGGTAACGGCTTAGGTGTTGATGCTAAAGCCAAGGCCAACACTTCATCAATCCATTGTACCGGATGAATATCTAATTGATTTTTTATACTTTCAGGAATGTCGACGAGATCTTTAACATTTTGCTGAGGTATTAACACTGTTTTAATACCACCACGATGCGCAGCAAGTAATTTCTCCTTCAAGCCCCCGATTGGCAGCACTTCACCTCTTAGTGTAATTTCACCCGTCATCGCCACATCTGCACGAGCTGGAATGCCAGTTAAAATAGAGACTAACGCAGTCGTAATTGCAATCCCTGCACTAGGTCCATCCTTAGGTGTGGCACCTTCAGGAAAGTGAATATGAATATCATTCTTCTCATAAAAGTCACTAGCAATACCTAAGCGCTTCGCACGGCTTCTCACCACGCTCATAGCTGCCTGCGTCGACTCCTGCATTACATCGCCTAACTTACCCGTGGTAATGGTTTTGCCTTTACCAGGTAACAACACTGCCTCAATCGTTAGCAGCTCGCCACCCACTGATGTCCAAGCAAGCCCTGTCACCTGTCCCACTTGATCCTCTTTTGCGGCAACACCATAGTCATAACGTTGCACGCCTAAATATTTATCTAGGTTTTTTGGTGTGACATTAATTTTTTTAACCGCTTTTACGCCTTGTTTAGCCTTTGTTGTGAGTAATTCTTTCACCACTTTACGGCAGACTTTTGCCACTTCCTGCTCTAATTTACGGACACCGGCTTCTCTTGTGTAAAAACGCACAATATCGCGCAAAGCTGCTTCAGAAACACTCACCTCATCTTCTTTCAAACCATGCGTTTTAAGTTGCTTAGGCAACAAATAACGCATCGCAATATTCACTTTTTCGTCTTCCGTATAGCCAGCAAGGTTGATAATCTCCATACGATCCAACAATGGCGCAGGGATATTCATTGAGTTTGCTGTAGCAACAAACATGACATCTGATAAGTCATATTCAACTTCAACATAATGGTCAGCAAAAGTGTGATTTTGCTCTGGGTCTAATACTTCCAATAACGCTGATGAAGGATCACCTCTAAAGTCTTGACCCAGCTTATCAACCTCATCAAGTAAGAACAATGGGTTTTTAACACCCACTTTACTCATACTTTGCAATATCTTGCCGGGCATAGATCCAATATAAGTACGTCTGTGACCACGAATTTCAGACTCATCTCGCACACCACCCAATGCCATACGCACAAATTTGCGATTAACGGCTTTGGCTATACTTTGCCCAAGTGAAGTTTTACCAACGCCTGGAGGGCCAACTAGACACAAAATAGGCGCTTTAATTTTATCTACGCGTTGTTGAACGGCAAGATATTCAACGATACGTTCTTTTACTTTTTCCAAACCATAATGATCGTCATTCAACACTGCTTCAGCAGCAATTAAATCTTTACTGATTTTTGTTTTTTTCTTCCAAGGAAGATTAATAAGCGTATCAATATAATTGCGCACAACAGAAGCTTCGGCCGACATTGGAGACATCAACTTCAACTTCTTCAGTTCACTCGTCACTTTTGTCAGCGCATCTTTTGGCATACGAGCTGCTTCAATGCGAGCCTCGAGCTCATCCATTTCAGCATTTTCATCATGCTCGCCTAGTTCTTTTTGTATCGCTTTAACTTGCTCATTTAAATAGTACTCACGTTGCGTTTTTTCCATTTGACGTTTAACACGCCCACGAATACGCTTTTCAACTTGTAATATATCAATCTCACCCTCCATCAGACGAAGCAAGTGTTCCAAACGCTCAGCCACGCTAAACATTTCCAGTATTTTCTGCTTTTCGTCTAATTTAAGGGTCAGATGTGCCGCTATAGTATCCGCTAGGCGCCCAGCATCATCAATAGTGGCTAGTGATGTGAGTATTTCTGGCGGAATCTTTTTATTGAGTTTGACATACTGGTCAAACTGCGCAAATACTGTGCGCATTAAGGCCTGAACTTCAATATCAGGCTCAGACTCAAGAATAAGTTCAGCACGTGCCGCAAAACATTCTGCGGTCTCAGTATAACCGCTAATTTTTGCGCGCTGAACGCCTTCCACCAGCACTTTAACTGTGCCATCAGGCAGTTTAAGCATCTGCAAAACGGTCGCGACTGTACCAATCTCATACAGATCATCAGCATCAGGCTCATCTTTATTGGCTGACTTTTGTGCCACAAGTAAAATCTGTTTACTACCATCAGAGGCTATCTCTAATGCCTTAACAGACTTAGTGCGTCCAACAAACAAAGGAATCACCAAGTGCGGATAAACAACAACATCGCGCAATGGTAGAACTGGTAACAAACCAGCATCTGGTGTGTATGAAGGTAATAATTGTGTCATGCAAGACCTCGAAATTGATCTGAGAAATTAAGCCAAAACGCCTATATACAGATTGATGGGGTTGAATCGATACAGTTCAACCCTAAACAACATTTATTAAACCATAAATTAATGTTTAAACGCTAAATAAAGCTTGAAAACGTAAGAGATAAAAGGCCTACGGGATTTTTGTAGTGAAAATAACAGGTGAAATTTAAAGCAAACACTTGAATATCATTATTTAATCGCAAATACCTTATCAGGTGAAATAAAAAAACGCCTACTAATTAGTAGGCGTTTTTTTATTATCCAACAGCCTCTTCGCTAGGCTTGTCTTCATAGATCAAAATTGGAGGTGAATCCCCACGAATCACACCCTCATCTACAACGACTTTACTTAAATTAGTCAGAGAAGGGAGCTCATACATAATTTCAAGCAGAGAGTGTTCCATGATTGACCGTAGACCTCGCGCTCCTGTTTTACGTTCAAGTGCTTTTTTAGCGATCAATAGCAATGCAGACTCTCTAAACTCTAAATCTACACCTTCCATCTTAAATAGCTTGATGTACTGCTTAGTCAGCGCATTTTTAGGCTCAGTCAGAATCGTCATTAGCGCAGCTTCATCAAGCGACTCAAGCGTAGCAACTACTGGCAAACGACCAATAAACTCTGGAATTAAACCAAATTTAATCAAATCTTCTGGCTCGACCTCACGTAATACTTCACCAACGGCGCGAACATCCTCTTTACTCTTTACTTCCGCACCGAAACCAATACCACCTTTTTCAGAACGTAAACGAATTACCTTCTCTAAGCCATCAAAAGCGCCGCCACAAATAAATAATATATTGGTAGTATCTAATTGTACAAATTCTTGATTAGGATGTTTACGGCCGCCCTGTGGAGGAATTGAAGCAACAGTGCCTTCAATCAGTTTGAGTAGCGCTTGTTGCACACCCTCACCTGACACATCACGCGTGATAGATGCATTCTCTGACTTACGTGAGATTTTATCCACCTCATCGATGTAGACGATGCCACGCTTTGCTTTTTCAGTATCGTAATCACATTTTTGCAACAACTTCTGCATGATATTCTCAACGTCTTCACCCACGTAACCAGCCTCAGTTAACGTAGTAGCATCAGCCATGACGAATGGAACATCTAGCAATCTTGCCAAAGTTTGTGCCAACAATGTTTTACCGGAACCAGTAGGTCCAATCAACAAGATATTACTTTTTGCAATTTCAACTTCGTCTTTTTGACCACCATTAGACAAGTTATTGTGGCCCAAACGCTTGTAATGATTATAAACAGCTACGGCCAGATTCTTTTTGGCATGTGTTTGGCCAATCACATATTGATCTAGAATTTTACAAATTTCTTGGGGAGTTGGCAGATTACTTTCTGTCGATTTCAGGCCATCTGAATTTTGAATTTCTTCTTTGATGATGTCGTTGCACAAATCAACGCACTCATTACAGATAAACACAGAAGGACCTGCAATAAGTTTTTTGACTTCATGCTGGCTTTTGCCACAGAATGAACAATAAAGTAATTTATCGTCGTCGGCTTTAGTCGCCATTGTTTATTTCCTATAAAGTGACTTGCTTATATTGATGCCAACCGTTGCTTCAATCATCTTCATTTAAAGCGATTTTAGCAACACTTTATGCCGCATCAGAACGACTGGAAATCACTTTATCAATCATTCCGTATGCAACGGATTGTTCTGCGCTCATAAAATTATCACGCTCTGTGTCGCGATCAATTTCTTCTGCTGTTTTGCCTGTGTGGTGGGCTAAGATTGCATTTAATCTTTCACGCAAATATAAAATTTCTTTTGCATGAATTTCAATATCTGACGATTGGCCTTGGAATCCACCTGAAGGCTGATGAATCATAACACGAGAGTTCGGCAAACTGAATCGTTTACCTTTAGCTCCAGATGCCAATAAAAATGCGCCCATACTCGCTGCCTGACCAATGCACAATGTACTTACATCAGGCTTAATAAACTGCATAGTGTCGTAAATCGACATCCCAGCAGTAACAGAACCACCAGGAGAATTAATATACAAATAAATATCTTTGTCTGGATTTTCAGCTTCTAAAAACAATAACTGAGCAACAACCAAGTTGGCGCTCATATCATTTACCGGCCCAACCAAAAATATCACACGCTCTTTAAGTAAGCGAGAGTAG
>DAIDAH010000201.1 GCA_027310735.1 Methylotenera sp.
CCCCAGTTAACACTGCCAGTTGATGCAAGTTTAAAGCTCTTAAGCGATTCAATTCAAGCAATTGCGCACTCAAATTTGCACTTGCTACGTCTGCTTGATCCACGTCCAATGCAGAAGCGACACCACCTTCCAAGCGACGCTTAGTAAGTGCCAAGCTTGCATCTCGACTTTTCAAACTATCTTGGGTGATTGCAATTTGTGAGTCCAAACTTCTTATCACCAGATAATTACTAGCAACCAAACTAGATAACGAAAGCGCTACAGTATCTTTTGCATAACGCGTAGACAAAGCTTGAGCACGCGCAGACTCTTTAGCACTTCGCAACTTGCCCCAAAAATCAATTTCAAAAGATGTCCCTAGTTGTGCTTTAAAGTTATTGCGTGGATTACCTCCAAAAATAGGATTAGCACCTGCTTCCGTAACTCGAGTACGACTACCCGCCATGTTCAAATCCACTTGCGGTAGTAGTGCAGCCCCCACTTCACGTGCTACAGCATCAGCCTCTTCAATTCTAGCTACCGCTAATTTAATGTCGGTGTTGTTTTGTAAGGCTTTGCTCACCAAATCATCAAGTACTTGATCATTATAAAGCGCCCACCAATTGCTTTGAACCTGAGTTCCGGCCTGTACTTGCGTTGTAGTTTCAGTATATTGTGCGGGCACATCCAATTTTGGTCGCTGATAGTCAGGCAAGAGTGATTGGCATCCTGCAAGTGACACTAACGTTACGGCCAAAGAACCAATTTTAAAATAAGACATTACACCGTTTCCTCAGGATTTAATTCAGACTTGCCTTGCATTGGCTTATCTACGCTAATATCTTCGCCATGATGCTTTCTATCAACATGCGTATTACTTAACCAAGTAAAAAATAATGGTATAAATATCGTGGCAACGAAAGTGGCCAACAACATGCCACCAAACACCCCAGTACCCATTGATCTACGTGCTGCAGCACCTGCACCGGTAGCCCATACCAAAGGCACGATACCCAACACAAATGCCATGGAAGTCATCACAATTGGCCTAAATCTCATTCTGGCAGCTTCCAGCGCCGCTTGTGCCACAGGCATACCTTCTTCCATCTTTTGGCTGGCAAACTCCACAATCAAAATCGCATTTTTTGCAGCCAAACCAATCAACGTAATCAAGCCAATTTGAAAGTAGATATCATTTGGCATACCACGTACCAACACAGCAATCAACGCGCCAGCCAATGCAAATGGCACAGCCATAATCACGGCAAGTGGTAAAGCCCATGTTTCAAACTGAGCGGCTAAAATCAAGAACACCATGATGATTGCAAATCCAAAAGCAAAAATCGCTGCTGAACCTGTGCGCTTCTCTTGATAGGCCTGGCCTGTCCATGCAATCTGATAGCCATCCGGCAGATTTTGTGCCGCGATTGTTTCAACCAACTTGATAGCATCACCAGAGCTAACGCCTGGCGCACCGCTACCTAACACCTTGGCAGAAATCAGACCATTGTAACGTTCCAATTGCTCTGCACCCACGACGCTGCTCACCTTGCTTAATGCAGAAAGTGGAATCATTTGGTTAGTGTTAGATCGCACATAAACTTTACCTAAGTCTTCAGCTTTCATGCGGTACTTAGCCTCAGCTTGCAACTGAACACGATAAGTACGGCCTGACTTATTAAAGTCATTTACATACAATGAACCCATCGTGCTTTGTAAGGTAGCGTAAATATCTGCTACAGGCACACCCAGTGAAATGGCCTTAGCTTCGTCAACCTCTACGAATAACTGCGGTACTGTTGGGTGGAAGAACGTATTAATTTGAGTTAAACGCTTCTCACTTCTCAATGCATCTACAAAATTATTCACTACCACTGCAAGGTGCTTAGGGTCTGTGTCACTGCGACTTTGAACATAAACCTCAAATCCGCCGGCACTACCCAAACCGCGAATTGCTGGTGGATTAAACGCAATGGCCATACCATCAGGTTGCATCATGCCGATACCAAATAGCTTTTTCACAATGTCACCAGCAGTTGTTTTACGATCCGCCCACTCCGTCAAACGCACAAACATGGTTGCCGCACTGGTTTTATTACCACCACCTATCAAGTCAAAACCATTCACAGTAAACTCGTGCCAGACTGCTGGATCTTTTGATATTGCAGAGCGTACAGCCTCCGTAGTCTTAGTTGTGCGACTTAATGTTGCGCCATCGGGCATAATCACAGCAGTAACCACGTAACCTTGATCTTCTGCCGGCACAAAGCTACCTGGCACAGTTCTCAACAGCATGACAACCAACACAATAATTGCACCAAAAACTAAAGTACCAATAATTTTATGATGCAAAGTTAAATTCACTGTAGATGTATAAAAGTTAGTGAATCGTCCAAAAGCACAGTTAAATGGTTTAAAGAATGCAGATTCACCATGTACTGATTTCAGTAGAATCGCACATAAAGCTGGGGTAAGCGTTAACGCTACAATGCCAGAAATAACAACTGCCACAGCTACAGTAACTGCAAATTGACGATACATCTCTCCAGCAATACCGCCCAAAAATGCTACTGGTACAAATACCGCACACAGCACCAGGACAATAGCCACCACGGCAGCAGACACTTGCTCCATAGACTTGATGGCTGCCTTAATGGGTGATAGTTTTTCTTCCGTCATCAATCGTTCAACGTTCTCTAGCACTACAATCGCATCATCCACCACAATCCCGATGGAAAGTACCATGGCGAATAACGTGAGGGTATTAATCGAAAAGCCGAACAACCATAGACCGGCAAAGGTACCAACCAGTGAAATTGGAACAGCAATCAGTGGAATCAGTGTAGCGCGCCAGCTTTGCAAAAACAAAAAGACAACAAGTACAACTAGCACCATTGCCTCACCTAGTGTTTTCACGACCTCTTTAATAGATGACTTAACAAAATCACTGGTATCGTAAGGCACTTCCCAATCTACGCCCTCTGGAAAGCGTTGCTTCAACTCAGCCATTTTGGCCTTGATTAATTGTGCGGTGTCTAATGCATTTGCACCCGTTTGCAAGAAAATAGGAATGCCTACACCAGGCAAACCATCTAATGAAGTACGTACGTTATAACTCTGCGAACCCAGTTCGATACGTGCTACATCCTTCAGATGGAGCACACCACGTGGTCCTTGCGCACGAATAATAATATTGCCGAACTCTTCAGGCTCAATCAAACGTCCTTTAGCCGTCACTGTATAAACTAGCTGCTGACTTGATGGCGAAGGTTCCTGACCAATCTTCCCTGCTGCATACTGCGCATTTTGTGCTCGAATTGCATCGGCAACATCAGTAGTGGTGATACCAAGTTGTGCCATACGATCAGGACGTAACCAAATACGCATAGAATAATCTTGCGCACCAAAAATTACAGCATCACCCACACCTTGAATACGCTTAATCTCATCAAGCACATTGAGAGTAGCGTAGTTACTTAAATACAGCGGATCATATTTTTTCTGTTTATCCGTTAGCATCACTACAAGCAGAATGTCATTCGAACGCTTTTGTACCACTATGCCAGTGCGGCGAACCTCATCCGGCAGCCTTGGTAAAGCAATATTAACGCGGTTACTTACGTTAAATGTTGCCTGATTAATATCTGTACCAACTTCAAAGGTAGCAGTAATCGTCAAGGTGCCGCTTGAGTCTGCACTTGAGTTAAAGTATAGCAACCCCTCAACACCACTCAATTGCTCTTCAATTGGTGCGGCAACTGTTTTAGACAACGTATCAGCACTAGCGCCTGGGTAAGTTGCTGTTACTAACACGGTCGGTGGTGCAATCTGAGGATACTGCGCAATCGGCAATTTCAATGCTGCAGCCAAGCCCGCCAACACAATGATGATGGACAAAACGCTGGCAAAAATAGGCCGAGTAATAAAAAATCTGCTCATATAATTCTCTCTTGGCTTATTTTGTAGATTTAGCTATACCATCAGCCGCCGCTGGGGCAACCTTAGTATCTAACGGATGAGGTGCAACCTGAGCGCCTGGACGCAATTTAATTACATTATCTACAATGACCTTTTCACCTGCATTTAACCCACTCAACACCACCCAATCTTTACCCACCCAATCACCAACTACAATAGGTTGTATCGTAGCTTCATTCTTATCATTCACTACATATACAAACTTGCCTTGATCATTGCTCATCACAGCCACTTGCGGCACCACAAATACACCATCCTTCTTGCCTGTAGTCACACGAATTCGCACAAATTGGCCTGGCAATAAGCTTTTATCTGCATTTTCAAAAGTAGCTCGTAATTGCTGCGTACCCAATTGCGGGTCGATACCACTGGCAGCAAAATTCATCCTCCCTTTTGCCTTATACTCCTGCCCGCTTGGCAATATCAATGTTACATCCTTCACACTTGCCTCCGACAAATGTCCGCCCAACTGCGCAGACTCACTATCAGACAAGCTAAAACGTACCCATATTGGAGAGATTTGACTAACCTTAGTTAGCAAACTGCTATTAGCACTCACCAATGCGCCTTCAGAAAGTTCAAAACGCCCTGCGATCCCGGATAATGGAGATACAACCGTGGTGTAAGACAAATTAAGCTCAGCTTCACGAACACTAGCCTCAACCTGCGCCAAACTCGCATGCGCTAATGCATTGTCTGAAACGGCATTATCAGCCTCACGTTGACTAATAGATTGTGTTGTCAACAAGCCCTGTAAGCGCTGAGCCTCACGTTGCGTTTGCTCAACCTTGGCCTTTTGTTGCGCTAATTGTGCTTTAGCATTTTCCAATGCAATTTGATATGGTGCGGGAT
>DAIDAH010000202.1 GCA_027310735.1 Methylotenera sp.
CTCCATATCTCTAAACTTATTGCGACCCCATCATTCGCGACACGCAACAAACCTGGGCGTGTAGGCGTAAAGCCATTTAATTTGTAAAGCCTGTACTCTGGCGCCGTGCTTGTTTCTTCTACAAACACCGCATTTAAGGCGGTTAACTGTGGATTCAATGGCAAGCCAGTCATATGTGCACCACAAACGGCTACATTGATAAATTTTTCAGTATTGGTCATAAATGCCTTATAAAATTGAGGTTGTCCGCATGATTATTTGCTTAGCATTTCTGTAATGAAATGCCAGTTGCACCCAGCGTTTTATCTGTGGCGCCTTGCATGGCAGTTGCTAAAGTGAGCAGCTGAGCATCATTAAACGCCGGCGCACAAATAGTGATGCCAAACGGCAAACCATTACTTTGAAAACCTGTTGGCATAGCGGTTGCAGAGAGGTCTAACAAGTTCATAAAGTTGGTGTAATAGCCTAAGTTGGAGTTACAAATGACAGGCTCAGCATTGACCTCATCTATCTTGTATATCGTGCCTGCTGTTGGCGTCACAATCAGGTCTACATCATTCCAAACCGCCGCAGATTTTCTTTGCAATGCTTTAAGTTTGTATTGCGCGTTGTAAGTATCAACTGCACTAAATTTAGTTGCGCCACCGATGATTTTCTTAGTGACAGGGAAAATCGCATCAGGCTTGTTCTCAATGAACTCTTGAATCGCGGCATAGCGTTCCGCTACCCAAGGCCCTTCATAGAGCAAGCGTGCAGTTTCTAAAAATGGTGAGAAATCTATTTCAACAGCCTTGCCGCCGATGGACTCAAGTTGCTGAATCGCCTGTTGAAACAGCGCTGGCGTTTCAGGATTATCAAAAAATGCAAGTTGCTCTTTGCGTGGTACGCCAAAACTAAATGAAGAGGCACCTCCAAAGTCCTTATCCAGTGCGGTTGCTAGGGTGGGTGTCAGTACACTTGGTTTATCACGAGAGTAGGCATCTTCCGCATCAAAGCCTTGAGCGCTTTCCAGTACGGTTGCGGCATCTTGTGCGGTTAAGGAAAAAATTGAAACACAATCCAGTGTTCGGCATGCCGGTACAACGCCTTGCGTACTGAGTAAGCCGCAAGTGGGCTTGTGCCCTACCAGATTATTAAAAGCGGCTGGCACACGACCAGAACCTGCGGTATCTGTACCCAAACTAAAACTAGCCATGCCTAGTGCCACTGAAACCGCTGAGCCGGCACTTGAGCCGCCTGAAATATACTCAGTATCAAAACTATTTTGAGTTGCGCCATAAGGGGAACGTGTACCAACTAAACCTGTGGCAAACTGATCCAGATTTGTTTTGCCAACCGGAATTGCGCCAGCATCAATCAGCTTTTGCACTACCGTGGCATTTTTTTCTGGGGTGTAAGCGTATTCTGGGCAAGCGGCTGTGGTTGGAATGCCAGCTAGATCAATATTGTCTTTAATCGCAAAAGGAATGCCATATAAAGGCAAGTCTGCCGGATTTTTGCCTTCTAACTCTTGCGCATAAGTCAGCATTTCGTTCAAGTTCAAACGTCTTATCCAAATATGACGCGGATCCTCGCCACCGATTTCGGCATCCAGTTGTTTGACTAAGTCGCTAGGCTTCAGCGCACCAGAAAGATATAAGCCACGAAGGTGTGAGATTTGTAAGTTCATGTTGATTTATCCCTCAGAAATAACGATTAGATTTTGACCCGCAGTGACAGTCATTCCTTCGCTGCACAGGATTTGCGTTACTGTGCCTGCGCACGTAGCAATCACTGAAATCTCCATTTTCATGGACTCAACCACCACCACGACATCACCTTCGCTCACCAAGTCACCCACTTTCAGTTTCACTTGCCACAGATTTCCAGCCACGTGTGATGCAACCGCGCGGCTGCCAACTGGCACATCTAAAGCTTCTTCAGCGCCGGCCGACTCAATTTCATTACTGTAATTTGCCTGACCAGTGGCAATCCAATGCTCGCGCTCTGCATTAAACGCAGCTTGTTGCTTGGTCTTAAACGCATTAATGGATTCGGCTTCATTACTTAAAAACTGGTGATAGTCTTTTAGACGGAAAGTCTGTTCCTCAATGTTGAGTTGGAATTTACCGTGCGGAAAGTCTTCACGCATTTGCAGCAACTCGTCGGCTTCAACTTGATAAAAACGAATTTGATCGAAGAAGCGCAATAACCATGGCTTGCCATCGGTAAAGTCTTTGGTCTGATTCCAGCGATTCCACATTTGTATCGTGCGGCCTACAAACTGATAGCCGCCAGGGCCTTCCATGCCATAGACACACATGTACGCACCGCCAATACCCACGGCATTCTCCGGTGTCCAAGTGCGTGCCGGGTTGTATTTGGTAGTGACCAAACGATGGCGCGGATCCATTGGTGTTGCAACTGGAGCGCCCAGATAAACATCGCCCAAACCTAATGTTAAATAGCTCGCATCAAACACGGTTCTTTTAACGTCATCAATACTATCTAAGCCATTAATACGGCGAATAAACTCAATATTGCTTGGCGTGCCTGATGAGGTATCGCACCAAGGCGCATCCTTACGCACGGATTGCATATACTTTTCAATCGCCAGTTGCGTGGCGGCATCATCCCAAGACAATGGCAAATGCACGATGCGCGTCGGCACCTCCATCTCGTCTACGCTTGGCAATTCAGCTTCAGCTTGCTGCAAAATGTGAATAAGCCGATTGACTGGCAATACCAGACTTTCAAAATGCACCTGCAAGGAACGAATACCAGGGGTCAGGTCGATAATGCCTTTTATCTGCTGGCTTTCCAGCCATTGCATGAGCGCATGTACGCGGAAGCGTAAATTGAGGTCTAGCACTAATTCGCCATATTCAATCAATAAATACTTATCGCCAGATTGGCGATAAACCACCTTGATCTGGCTAGAGGTTTCCAAGGTTTGCGTCAGAATCGGGCTATGCTTGATAGCGCTGGTGACAATTAGGTTAACAGGTTCGCCAGCTAGATTAGCTACCATTGCATTCTGAGACTTTTCATAGTTGCCGGCATCTTCTTGGCTGACTTTTTTAAAGCGAATCTTGTCACCAGCCTTGAGTTGTCCCATTTTCCACAACTCAGCCTGAATAATGGTCGCTGGGCAGACAAAGCCACCTAAGCTTGGGCCGTCCGGTCCTAAAATCACCGGCATATCGCCAGTGAAGTCTACTGCGCCGATAGCGTAGGCATTATCGTGAATATTGGATGGGTGTAAGCCTGCCTCGCCACCATCTTTACGCGCCCATTGTGGCTTGGGGCCGATAAGGCGTATGCCTGTGGCGTTAGAGTTGTAATGTACTTCCCAATCGGTAGAGAAGAACATGTCAATGTCAGCATCGGTAAAAAAGTCTGGCGCGCCATGTGGGCCATACAGCACGCCAATCTCCCACGTGTTGCTGTAGCTTGGCTGTAGTTTCTGTGGCAGTGATTTTTCGACATAGACAGACTGCGCTTGCTTGGTGATATGCAACACATCGCCCACTCGCAATGTTCTGCCACCATGCCCGCCAAACTGACCCAAGGTGAAGGTTGATTTGCTGCCCATATAATCCGGCACATCAAAACCGCCTTGCACCGCCAAATAAGCACGGCAGCCATCGCCAGTCACCTTGCCAAGTTTAAGTACGTTACCAGCTTTAACCTGTATCGACTGCCACATGCTGATGGCTTCACCATCCAATGTTGCTTCAATCGGCGCACCAGTAACGGCGATTACGGCATCAGTATTAAATTTCAACTGTGGGCCTATGAGCGTAATTTCCAGCCCAGCCACGCCTTCAGCATTCGCCACCAACTTATTCGCCAATCGAAACGCCAGATGATCCATTGGGCCAGATGGTGGCACGCCAACCGCCCAATAACCTACACGACCTGGGTAGTCTTGGATGGTTGTCATGACACCGCCATCTTGCACATCAATCGTATGTGGCTTATATTCAAAGCTATTGAGGTAGCGCGTGATTTGCTTACCAGCAGGGAAAACAGTATCGACAAGCACTTGGCGTAAATACTCTAAATTAGTTTCAATGCCGCTTAAATAGGTGTCATCCAGCGCAGTGCGCATTTTGGCAACCGCCGCATCACGGTCTGCTGCATGAACCAATACTTTAGCGATGAGCGGGTCATAGAATGGCGACACCTCGCTGCCTGTTTCAACCCAGCTATCATTACGCGCTTCAGGTGAAAACTTAACCTGTGTGAGTACACCGCTGGAAGGCTGAAAATTCTTGTTCGCATCTTCAGCATAAATACGCACTTGAATGGCATGGCCTTGCGGTTGGTGTGTGTAACTATCCAGCGCATGCGTTTCACCAGCGGCAATGCGTATCATCCACTCTACCAAATCGACACCAGTCACCAGCTCGGTAACGCCGTGCTCTACCTGCAAACGCGTATTCACCTCTAAAAAGTAGAACTGCTCTGTCGCGTTGTCATACACAAACTCTACCGTACCTGCGGAACGGTAATGCAAAGCACTGCCCAACTTAATGGCTGTGGCGCTTAACGCCAAACGAGTTTGTTCAGTGATATGTGGCGCGGGTGTTTCTTCAATGACTTTTTGATTGCGCCGCTGCACCGAGCAATCACGCTCTCCCAGTGCAATGACCTTACCTAAACCATTACCAAAAATCTGCACTTCAATATGACGTGCTGCTTGCACATACTTTTCCAGATAGATGCCGGTTTCTTTAAAGTTTGCGCGCGATAAGCGTTGTACGGACTCAAATGCAGCCTCCAGTTCATCCGCACTCCAGATAAGCTGCATGCC
>DAIDAH010000203.1 GCA_027310735.1 Methylotenera sp.
GTTGAGGATTTGGCAAAAGTTATTACTGACATGCAAACGAACATACAGGCAGTAGAAGCTTGGAGTCGGTACCATTTAATTGGTGATTTGATGCGAGGTGCGGCGAGTCTTGACTATTCACAAGATAGTTCAAGTGATGTGCTTAGCTTGAACTTTAAACAAAATTTAATGAGACGGCTTGAGCTTGAGGCGACTGTGTTGGCGCCAAATGCGGCGTTAACTCATGATCAGGGTGTCACGCCTTTGGTGCAGAAAAATCGTAAAACTCCTGTGGTCTGGTCTATTGCGGCATCTTTTGCTGCAGTGATGATGGTCGGGTGGATGGCCTTGCACCAACAAGTGCAAACTGGTCAAGAGTCGGCGCCAATTGAGGTTGCGCTAAATACAACTTCTGATCAAAGCATTCCCAGTGAGTATTTGATTGCACATCAAGCATCTGCACCGTCTGCTAGCTCTTATTATCTTCAATCAGTCAACTATTCCGAGCGATGAGTATGAAGCATGTTGTTCAGGCGTGCGCGGTTGCCATTGCGGTAATAGGTTTGGTTTCAAATGCACAAGCTTCAGCAAATGATGATACGTGGCAAACTTTGCAAAAAGCTGCCGTTGCTGCGCGAGCTTTAAATTACAAGGGTATTTTTGTTTGCCAAATTGGGCAGCAGTCTAAATCTGTACAAATTACACATCTATTTAATGGTAAAGGCGAGTTCGCGCGAAATGTTGTTTTGGATGGCTCGCCAAGAGAGCTACTTAGCCAAGGTAGTGAGTTGGTTATATATAATCCGAAAAATGAAAAAATAGTTATTGAGAAACGTCGCGGTCAAAATATGTTTCCCGCAATTTTACCTGCGAATTTAGATGCAATTAAAGCAAGCTATACGTTGCGTGCGGGTGAAGTTGAGCGGGTGGCTGGACGCAATGCGCAGTTATTGTTTTTAGATCCAAAAGATAATTTACGTTATGGCTATCAATTCTGGATTGATCAGGAGTATGGGTTGTTACTTAAATCAGCACAGATCAATCATGCTGGGCAAGTGATGGAAAGTATGGCATTTAATCAACTAAGCTTGATTAATGATGTTGATCTTGATTGGTTCAAACCTAATATTGATAATCACAAGCGATATGTAATGGAGAGCGAGTCTGCTCCCATTGCTGATAATAGTGTTTCTACAGATTGGACGCTAGCAGAATTGCCTGCGGGTTATCACAAAATACAGCAGGTTATTCGGATGGTGCATGGTAAGTCTGTTCCTGTTACTCAAGTGGTGTTTTCAGATGGTTTGGCTTCAGTTTCATTATTTGTAGAGCCTGCCAACAAAATGATTAAATCTGGATCCCCCGCTAAATCAACACATGGCGTTGTGGGTAATGCTAGTTTTTATGCGAATGTGGTCGATGGGTATCAGCTTACTGTAGTGGGTGAGGTGCCAGAAACTACCGTGGAGAAAATCGCAAATGCTGTGGTATTTAAGAAGTAATTCACTAAAATTAAGCGACATGAAGAGTCACCAATTATTACTATGATAGAAGAATATGCAGTTGTTACGGGCTGCTCTGACCATCAGGCTACCTTGGAAGTGGAAAGACGTACCGCTTGTGGGCTTTGTGGTCAAAAGCGTGGCTGTGGTAATGCAACTTGGGGCAAGTTGCTTGGTCATAAAAGTCAGGAATTTAGTGCTGATAACCCTATTGGAGCCCATGTAGGGGATAGCGTAGTGGTGGGCATAGATGAGCGTGCAATCCTAAGTACTACATTCTTTCTTTATGTGGTGCCGTTGCTTGGGATGCTGCTTGGCACAGTGTTAGCGGATACATTTCTTAAGAATGAATTTTATGTGATGTTAAGCGCAGCTTCTGGCTTGGTATTGGCATTTTTATGGGTGAAGCGTCGCTTAAATGGTCGTGCGAAAGTGACTAAAATGCTTGGCAGTCAATCGCAAGCTATTATTTTACGATACTCTGATGCTGAGGTAGAGAGTGAGGGCGTTTCACGTAGCGAGTGTAAGCACGGTAAGATTTCAAACTAAACGAGGTGAATTGATGATGAAAAGTTGGATTGCCGCAGTTTTTTTCGGCTTGGTTTCTTTAGTTAATGCAAATGCCTATGCTTCGAGCTTACCAGACTTTACTGAGTTGGCTGAAAAACAGGGCCCTGAAGTAGTGAACATTAGTGTGACGCAAAGTGTGCATGGTGGTACCGAAGTGATGCCATTTTCAGGTATTCCGAATGATGAGCAAATGCAAGAGTTTTTCAAGCGCTTTGGGATACCTTTGCCCCCAGAGCAGGATGTGCCTGGTCAAAATGGCGCACCTGCACCTGAGTATAAAACACATTCACTAGGTTCAGGCTTTATCATTAGTGGTGATGGTTATATTTTAACGAATGCGCATGTGGTGTCCGAGGCTGATGAAGTGATTGTTAAGCTGTTCGATAAGCGCGAATTTAAAGCCAAAATCATCGGCGCAGATAAGCGTACGGATGTTGCTCTATTGAAGATTGAGGCTACAGGGTTGCCTAAAGTAACCGTTGGTGATCCAGCTAAATTAAAGGTTGGCGAGTGGGTTGCTGCCATTGGTTCACCTTTCGGGTTGGAAAATACGATGACAGCGGGTATTGTCAGTGCTAAGGGTCGTGCATTGCCACAAGAGAATTTTGTTCCATTCATTCAAACTGATGTGGCAATTAATCCAGGAAATTCAGGAGGACCATTATTCAACCTAAATGGTGAGGTCGTAGGTATTAACTCGCAAATCTACAGTCGTAGTGGCGGTTCAATGGGGTTGTCCTTTGCCATCCCCATTGATGTTGCAATGGAAGTTGCGAGTCAATTAAAAGCGACAGGTAAAATTACGCGTGGTTGGTTGGGCATTGCTATTCAAGAGCTTACTAAAGAATTAGCGGAGTCTTTTGGTATGAAAAATACTAATGGCGCTTTAATCGCAGGTGTTGAGAAGAATGGTCCGGCAGATAAAGGTGATTTGGAAGCGGGCGATGTGATCACTAAGTTCGATGGTAAGCCTATTATAACTTCTGCAGACTTGCCGCGTATTGTTGGTGCAACTAAGCCTGGGAAAGTTGTAGTGGTTGAAGTGTTGCGTAAAGGTGTACCAAAAAATCTAGATATCAGCGTAGGTGAGATGCCAAGTGATTCAGTGGACGCTACAAAAAATAGTAAAGCTACGGTTAAACCTACTGTGAACCGTATTGGATTGATACTAAAAGAACTTACCTCACAACAGAAGAAAAAAATAAATGGCAAGAATGGTCTTCTGGTGATTGAGGCGCAAGGGGCTGTAGCTCAGGCAGGGGTGCGTCGTGGAGATATTGTGTTAGGTTTGAATAACACTGAAGTGCAGAGTCTGGAACAGTTTAATAAGCAGTTGATGAGCTATGCGGCAGGTAAAACAATCGCATTGCTGGTAGAACGGGGCGAAAATACCCTTTATGTGCCGGTGAAAATACCTTCAGTAAAATAGTAGTTTGATTTGTTGTGCAGTAATCAATTGGTGTTAATACTATGAATTTGCTGTAAAATCGAAGGTTATTAAGAATAAGTAACAAGGGCGCCTAGAGCGCCCTTGTTATTGAAAAATTTTAGTTAGCAGTAGATTAAGGAAGTCAGCTAGTCTTACATTTGCTAATTAAAAAAATAGCCAAAAATTTAGTCCAGTCGATAACGCAGCTACATTAAAACAAACCATGAAAAATATTCGTAATTTCTCCATTATTGCCCACATTGACCACGGTAAATCTACCTTGGCTGATCGTATTATTCATTTGTGTGGTGGTTTAGCTGACCGTGAGATGGAGGCGCAAGTTCTTGATTCAATGGATATTGAGCGTGAGCGTGGTATTACAATCAAAGCGCAAACGGCAGCCTTGCAATACAAGGCTGATGATGGGCAGATTTATAATCTCAACTTGATTGATACTCCTGGGCATGTCGATTTTAGCTATGAAGTCAGTCGCTCACTTTCTGCCTGTGAAGGCGCTTTGCTAGTGGTTGATGCTAGTCAAGGTGTTGAGGCGCAAAGTGTTGCAAATTGCTATACCGCATTAGATTTAGGTGTGGAAGTAACGGCAGTGTTGAATAAGATTGATTTGCCATCAGCAGATCCAGATCGTGTGATTCAAGAAATTGAAGATGTGATTGGTGTTGATGCATCAGATGCGGTACGTTGTTCTGCTAAAACAGGCTTGGGTGTTCGTGATGTTTTAGAGGCGGTAATTGCAAGAGTGCCGCCACCAGTGGGTGATGTGACTAAGCCATTAAAGGCTTTGGTGATTGATGCGTGGTTTGATAACTACGTGGGCGTGGTGATGCTGGTGCGTGTCATGGATGGCACGCTTAAGCCTAAAGATAAAATTCGACTAATGGCAACAGGCTCAGAGCATTTATGCGAGCAAGTTGGGGTGTTTACACCTAAGTCACTCCAAAAAACGTCATTGTCTGCGGGTGAAGTAGGTTTTGTAATTGCAGGGATTAAAGAGCTTGCAGCGGCAAAAGTTGGTGATACAGTGACCTTGGCTAATAAGCCGGCTGCAGAGGCGTTGGCAGGCTTTAAAGAAGTGAAGCCACAAGTGTTTGCGGGATTGTATCCTGTTGAATCTAACCAGTTTGAGGCGTTACGTACAGCACTTGAAAAACTGAGTTTGAATGATGCCTCCTTGTTGTTTGAAGCAGAAAATTCTACAGCATTAGGTTTTGGTTTGAGATGTGGCTTTTTAGGATTGCTACACATGGAAATCGTACAGGAGCGCTTAGAGCGTGAGTAC
>DAIDAH010000204.1 GCA_027310735.1 Methylotenera sp.
GTGGGTCAATTTTAAATGCAATTGGTGGGTCAGTTATTAATGCAATTCAACACCTATTGGACAATGGGTGCTGGAAACAGCATGCACACAGCTTAAGTTATGGCAGCAAACTGAACTGACCCGCGCGTTGACACTGTCCATTAACGTAAGTGCTAAACAATTCCTTCAAGTCGATTTTGCTGCACAAGTCATAGATGCTATAACGCGCTATGACATAGATCCAATGTTACTTAAGCTAGAGTTGACTGAAAGTATATTGCTGGATCATCTCGATGAGATTATTTCCACCATGAGCGCTTTAAAGGAAATCGGCATCAGATTCTCATTGGATGACTTTGGTACAGGCTATTCATCATTACAATACCTAAAACTATTGCCTTTATACCAGTTGAAAATCGACCAATCATTTGTGCGTGACCTAGCTATTGATAATAGTGACAAAGCGATTGTACTCACCGTCATTATCATGGCACATAGCTTAGACCTAAACGTGATTGCGGAAGGCGTTGAAACGGAAGATCAAAGGCAACTACTGTTAGAGAATGGTTGCTCACATTTTCAAGGCTACCTATTCAGCAAACCAGTACCCATAGAGGAATTTGAATCATTACTTAACGTGTAAAATTATCTGTGCTGAATATGCACTAAGTCACAATACAGCTAAGCTGAACATTAAAACTATACAATATCATGAGCATGCACATAGCACAGGATATCCCCATCGTATCACAGCAGAACAAATATATCCGCTAGCTGGTTTGCTAGCACTCATCAACAGCTATGATAGTTTGTGTAATCCACAAAATGTATTATCAGCAAAAACACCCTATGAAGCATTGGCACATATGTTTGCCAATCAACGCTCCAAATTTGATGACTCAATGCTTAAGCAATTCATTAAGTCCTTGGGGGCATATCCGCCAGACAGCGTTGTCAGCTTTCTAACGGCTTATATTGTGTAGTGGTTGCTTGTTTTAACTCAACCAATCCTTTATGCCTCTTAGCCATGTTATAGCTGCAAAAGCAGACAAACAACCACCATTGATTATTAGCCTTTGCGACGACCCTAATCTCAGCATTAGCATTGGTTACGTCCCAGCCTACTACCAAAGGATGCCCTCAATTATTTGAATCCTCGTCAACGGATAAGCTATTTTCCAAACTAAGATTTAGCTGTTGAAAATACAAATTAAACCAAGCGATAAACTACATTGCGATGTAATGAAGCTGATTAGTTATTAAGCACAAATTCTTTAGGTAACAGCACCCACATTTTACCAGCCTGCTTCATTGCACCAGCTTTTGCACCCGCACTTAAACCTGCACCCCAAAAAAGGTCTGCACGCACACCACCCTTAATCGCGCCTCCAGTATCCTGCGCCATCACCAAGCGCTTAAATGGTTTTGTACTATTGGGTTCAGTCGTGGATAAAAACACCGGAGCTCCTAATGGCACAAATTTAGGGTCAACCGCAATACTTCTTTCACCCAGAATAGGTACGCCCAGTGCGCCTAGCGGTCCAGGCAGACCTGCAGGCAACTCCCTAAAAAAGACATAACTTGGATTATTGTTGAGTAACTCACGTAACTTACCTAAGTTATTACGTGCCCAATTTTTAATGCCTTGCATTGATGCATTTGCTGGAGTTAACTCACCACGTTCAATTAAAATACGACCAATTGAGTTATACGTTTGACCATTCTGATCAGCATAGCCCACATGTACCTGTTCACCAGAGTCCAATTGCACCAACCCAGAACCTTGAATCTGCAAGAAAAATACATCAATGATGTCATTAATATACATGAACTCACGCCCTTTAATCGGCGAGCTATCGACTTCAATCTCTGAACGATTGTAATAAGGCACTAATTTATTACCCACTAATCGACCACGCACCCGTTTATATTTAAGTTCTGGGAACAGACTATCCAGCTCCACCGTAATTAAGTCATTTGGTGGCAGATACAAAGGATACGGATATTTGGCAGACTTTGTACGACTGCCTTTTAGTAACGGCTCATAATAACCTGTAATCAGACCGCTATCAGAGCCGTCAAGATTCGTAGCTTTATAAACAGAGAAAAACTGTTTGAAATACATCTGAATTTCATCTGCACTAGGTTTGCCACTCGTTTGGCTACTCAACTGACTGGCGGCACTGCAAGCCTTTTGCCACATGGGCTTAATGCCCAATGCTGAACAGCTTTCCATCCATGCCGGCCAAGCAAGACTTATATCGGCACCATTACTATTATTTTCAGAAAAACCTTCAAACTCATCCCATTGAGCCGTCTTAAGTAAGCCATAGTCTGCAATCTTTGGCACATCAGGTTTGGTTTCTGCGCTTTTTGGCTCTAAACATGGAGAGGATGCTACGACAGCATCTTTTTTAACATCTTTAATGGTCGAGCAATTACACTTTCTCTCAACGGCAGCAGGAACAACAGGCCTTACCGGAACAGTTTCTATTGCAGAATTAAGTGTGCATGCAGCCTGTAAAGCGCTAACGATAACTAGCCACGAAAGTAAGGGGAATTTTTTCATCTATCTTGAGTTAAGCGATGCAGAATTGAAATAAGAAAAATCGCCTAGTACAATTATTCGATAAGCCAAGCTGCACGTTTAATGCAATACTCTAGGCATGCTCAGCGCAAATGGCTTGATGATCGCATCGAATCGCGTGCCGTCCTCGGCTACCATTTGATAGGAGCCGTGCATTTCACCCATAGGCGTATTGATCATCGCGCCACTGGTATATTCATAATGTTCATTAGGCTGTAGCAACGGTTGCGCGCCTACGACACCCAACCCTTTGACTTCCTGCTGCTTATCATTTGCTTCTGTAATAATCCAATGCCGACTGATCAGCTGTGCCGCCATCGTGCCGGTATTAGTGATTTTAACGTGATAGGCAAACGCATAGCGATTACGCTCAACATCAGATTGTTCTGGGATAAAAACGGCTTCGACGGTTACCGTGACTTCATAATGTTTAGCGCTGCTCATAATATCTAGTTGATGTCGATTGCTATGCAATCAAACCAGTTGTTGGTGAGCTTGGACTGGCCGAATATAGTTTTTTAGGCATACGGCCAGCCAGATAAGCTTCACGACCAGCTTCAACCGCTTTTTTCATGGCAGAAGCCATAAGCACAGGGTCACGCGCCGCGGCAATCGCGGTATTCATTAACACACCCTGACAGCCTAACTCCATTGCAATCGCCGCATCAGAAGCCGTACCTACACCGGCATCCACTAGCACAGGAATTTGAGCATTAGCGATGATGATTTGCAGATTCCACGGATTCAGAATACCCATACCAGAACCAATCAATGATGCCAATGGCATGACTGCGCAACAACCAATTTCTTCCAACTGCTTGGCAATAATCGGGTCATCAGAGCAATACACCATGACATCAAAGCCATCTTTCACCAACACTTTAGCTGCGGCAATAGTTTCTATCATGTTTGGATACAGCGTATTAGGGTCACCCAACACTTCTAATTTCACCAGTCGGTGGCCATCTAATAACTCACGTGCCAAACGTAATGTGCGCACGGCATCATCTGCTGAATAGCAGCCCGCTGTATTCGGTAAATAAGTAAATTCTTCTGGTGGCAGATACTCGAGTAGTGAGGGCTCACCTGCAGTTTGACCAATATTCGTACGACGGATCGCTACTGTAACAATCTCGGCTCCACTAGCATCTATCGCCGCGCGCGTTTGGGTAAAGTCTTTATATTTACCTGTACCGACCAATAAACGTGATTGATAAGTTTTACCTGCAATTTTTAATAAATCTGACAATTTTATATCCTTTAATGACTATAGCCACCACGCCAACTATCCACCACCTACGGCACCCACGATTTCCAGCTTATCACCTTCGGCCAATAATGTTTCAGAAAACTGGCTGCGTGGCACGATTTCGCCATTACATTCAATAGCAATACGCTTGCCCTCTAAACTGAGGATGCTCACAAGCTCTGCGACACTGAAGTTGTCGGCATCAAAACCTCGGGGTTTACCATTGATAATGAGTTGCATGATGAAAAGAATCAGTCAATTAGGCTAGAAAAAACATGTTGGAAAACACATTACAAGACATCATTTTACGAAAAAAATAAGCTGCTTAGCAAACCTTATATGGATTATTTACGTTGCCGACACTTTCCAATCCTTAAATTACCAATGACGTTGTACAATATCTTAAACACTCAATGATGAGTAACTTTTAATTAACTTGAGAAAGTAAGTCATGAACGTTCAAAGCGAAATTACAGACCTTAACACCCCAACAGGCACTATGCGCACTTACATTCACCGCCCTGTAGGTAATGCAAAGTATCCAGCGATACTATTTTACTCAGAAATTTTTCAACAAACTGGTCCTATTGAGCGCGCAGCTAAAATCATTGCAAGTCATGGTTACGTCGTACTTGTACCTGAAGTTTTTCATGAGCTGAATCCCATCGGCACAATTTTGGCCTATGATGATGCCGGTCGAGATAAAGGCAATGCAGATAAAGCAGCCAAAGATATACAAAGTTATGACACAGACAATGCATCAATGATTGATTTCATCAAGCAACAGCCTTGGTATAACGGCAATATTGGTGCAATGGGCTTCTGTATTGGCGGTCACTTGGCTTTCCGCGCAGCATTACAACCAGAAGTTAAAGGCACCGCCTGTTTCTACGCTACAGACTTACACTCACAAACTATCCCTAATCAGACGGGTCAGCACAGTATGGATC
>DAIDAH010000205.1 GCA_027310735.1 Methylotenera sp.
TGCGGCATTGGGTAAATCGTCTAGAAGAAAAAAGTGAAGAAGCTATTCGTTTGGTTGGTGAGCGTACTTATCGCGTCTGGCGTTTGTATATGACAGGCTGTGCCTTGCAGTTTGAGCGCGGTGCAACAGGTATTTACCAAATACTAGCTGAGAGCAAACAAGATGGATTTCCAAATCTACCACTGACTCGGCGTGACCTCTATGAAACCAGAAGTAATACTTAAAGGAGAGTAATCATGACAATAGGCGTTATTTGTAATAATGAAGTGATTACCGTTAAACGTGACACGTCAGTACTACATGCCGCAATGCTCATGCGCCAGCATCATGTTGGTGATGTCGTTGTGATAGAGATACATAAGGATAAAGTAGTGCCTATCGGCATCGTCACTGATCGAGATATTGTCATAGAGTTGGTTGCAACTGAGCTAGATTGTAACGTTATTACTGTGGGTGACATTATGGGAACAAATCTAACAGTAATAAAAGCTAGTGAAGGTATATTTGAAGCCATTAGAACAATGACTAGTAAAGGTGTGCGACGTTTACCTATCGTTGATTATGATGGTGAGTTAGTCGGTATTGTTACATTAGATGATCTGTTGTTACTACTGTCTAAAGAGCTAGGGGCACTAACTAAATTAGTATCACGCGAGCAGAAAAATGAAGCAAGCAGACGTCGTTGACAGCATGTCTTGAACGTGAAATTAAGTTAAAAACAAAAGGAAGTACACCATGAGTATTAATAAAACACCATCAAGCATTCACCCTGTAAGCCATGACAGGCCACTATTTGAACGTGATGTCGATGCCTACAAAGCTAAAGGAAAGCTCAGTGAACCAACCGTATGTCCTCAATGTGGCGCAGTGTTTCATGAAGGACGTTGGCAATGGATGGATGCTCCAGCCAATGCGCATAGTGAGACATGCCCAGCGTGTCATCGTATACATGATAATTTCCCTGCTGGATTCGTAAAACTGGAAGGACCATTTTTCGATGCTCACAGTGAAGAGATCAGGCGACTCATTCAACATCATGCAGAACATGAACGTGCCGAACATCCGCTAAAGCGCATTATAGCGATAGAAAGTCAGGATGGCGTCATGCTGGTAACCACAACAGATACACATCTCGCTCGAGGTATCGGTGAGGCTGTACGCCATGCCTATCAAGGAGAGCTAAAAGTAGATCACGTAACAGGTGAAAGCTTAGTGCGGGTCTACTGGAAACATTGATATTTCATTTATCTAGTAAATTAAATGTATTTTTGAAGTGCTAAGATTAAAGTTCTGTCAGATAAATACCGATAGAAAGTCACGCTCTCAACTTGACGATTTATAATCGTAGGTTATTCATACGAAATAAAAATCGCTCACAAAAGGTCATTATGAACATAATTGGCAATATCCTCTGGTTTATTTTAGGTGGAGCATTAATGGGTATTTGCTGGTGGATTGTAGGGTTGTTCTTCTATCTTTCAATTATTGGGATTCCGTGGGGCAAAGCTTGCTTTGTCATAGGGCAGTTTACTTTCATGCCCTTTGGTAAAGAAGCCATTAATCGTAGATACATTACAAATAAAGATGATGTTGGCACAGGTGCACTTGGCTTAATTGGTAATGTGATTTGGTTTATTCTTGCTGGTTTTTGGCTTTCAATAGGTCATTTACTATCTGCTATGCTATGTTTTATTACTATTATTGGTATCCCATTTGGGATTCAGCACATCAAACTGGCTGGCATTGCAGTTGCTCCGATTGGTAAAACAATTGTTGATAAATGGTAGTCATTTTTATCTTAAATTTAACAATTGACGTTTATCGACTTCAATCTAACTAACCATCTTTTAAATCAAAATAATTGGTTTAAATCTTAACCAAAATTTACAAATAAACATTGTTCAAGTGCTTGATATTAAAGGCTAGAAAGTATTAAAAACTTGATCAGAAATGGGTTACTTATACACATAAGTTAATGTAACTTTATAAGAGATTTGTAACCATTGCATACCAATTGTAAATATATTCTATTTTTATAACTTATTGATTAATATGTAAATTTACTATCGGTCAAATATTAGGCGATTTAAAAAAAACCTTATAAATTGGTAAGTTACAGTTTTGATACACAATAATTCACAAAGTTATCCACAGATAATGTGGAGGATATTTTTAGTTTCAGTGAACTTTTAAAAAGTCAATTTTTTAATACAACTTATTCATACTATTTAACATTTATTTTAACACTAGCTTTAATCACGACAATAAGAATACAAAGCATAATAATAAATAGAGCCCACTGCGCTTCAATACGCTTATGTAGCTTTCCACGAAGGTTACTGGCGCAATATGTTGCTGGTATCTGGCATAGTTCAGCTCAGTTATTTTTAGCATTATTCTGGTTCATCTTATTCACTGTGATTTTCTGCTTATTTGCAGTCATTAAAAAAATACTGCCTGATGTACCTCTATTCTGGTGCGATGTGGCTATTGGCTCAACATTTACGGTATGCAAGTTTACGACAGGAAAATATCTAATCGGGCTGTATATCGGTAACAGTGCGGTTGCTTTCAGCTTTGGTACAGCAGATTCGGTGATTACCTTGCTGATATGGGTGGCACGAATATTCTTTCTAGGTGCAGAATTTACGCGGAAATATGCTCTACGTTTTTGAAGTTTAAAAAATAATAATATTAACTTTGGTACTAGATTTTCGGAATCTGAATCCGACTAATCATGAGCGATCCAGATAATGCAAACATGAGCGCCAACGGATGAAACTTAAAACCGCCTATCAACATCGTGCCAAACCATAGCCGATCATTCAAAGCACCCTGCCATACCCCAAAAGCCAATACAATGACCAACAATAATGAAGTTGGGATTGGAGTGCCTTCAAAATATTTCACCTTGTCACCGCCTTCAGATAGCTTTTCAGCCGTGACGTTATAGCGCGCTAACCGTGATACGCCACAGGCAACAAAGAACAATAAGATAACTCGGTCAAATAAGCCCTGCATGCCGCAGGCATATGCAATGGCTGCCGGTGCAACGCCAAAGGAAATGACATCTGCCAGCGAGTCTAATTCTCTTCCTAAAGCTGAACTCTGATGCCGCCAGCGTGCAATATGGCCATCCAGTATGTCAAATAGTAATGCAAATGGAATCAAGCCGCAGGCTAAGTATAGGTGTAACGCTTCTTCGGTCTGGAGATAGGTCATGATCGAAAACATAGAACCCATGCCACATAAGGCATTTGACAATGTAAACCAATCAGCTAGCTGAAACTCACGGATCATTGAGAAGTGTTTTTTAAAAAGCATAAGCCACCCTAAAGTTAAGATTTAGCCTATTATTTAGGCACTAAAACCCTGAGTTTAATGATGATGCAAGAATTAAATAATATTCATATAACAAAGTTAATGAAGCCTACTCAACCAATAGCTCATAAGACACTTATCATGAGTTAGTTGATTTGCCAACGTAACCAAGTAAACAGAATATTGCCATGCCCTACGCCACCAGGGATATATGTAGATTGCAAGGTCAGTTGCTTATAGGCTACTGAAGCAATAGGTGCAATTACTGGAATAGGTACGTAATTATAGTCTTGGCGTATGGTGACACCTGCAGTATAGCCGGCACCCAAGCGAAGATCCTCAGTGGGGTGCCAAATCTTTTGATACCCATAGCCAGCAACAGGCTCAACCTTGTTATGAGAGTCTTGAAACTCCATTAAATACAACGCATGCCAATCACCATCATTATCAATACGATAAGTACCAACTCCAATGCCCCAAGGCTGTTCGTTGTATGAGTTTATTTTTTCTGCAGTGTAATAACTACGATTGTGCCAAGTATTTACTGGGATATAGAGCTCGTAATTTTTTGAGTGCCAAGTTTGTGATAATGACTCTTGTATACGAGACCATAATCCCGGTGTGACATCATCATCTGCAAGCGCAGTAGTTGACGTCATCAAGAGCATAAAGATGATTAGCAAATGCTTCATATATAATCCATAAATACGGTTAAGCATAACTGACTTTAGCACACTAAAACTAAAATAATTCGAACCTAGATTAACTTATGAACGACTATTTATAATCTCATAGGTCATCGTAGAGTTGCATACGAGCTTAGTGCAAATCCAAACAGGTATATGCTAATGGTTAAGTAAAGTATTTACTTGTAAGAGCAGCTCATCATCTTGCACTGGCTTACCTAGGAATGCGTTGACGCCAAGTTGTTCTGCAACGTTACGATGCTTTTCAGCGGTACGTGAACTAATAATAATGAGAGGTGTTGTTGCCGTGCTTTCATTATCACGCACATGTCTTGAAAACTCGAAGCCATCCATGCGAGGCATCTCTATGTCCGTTAGGATGATGTCTGGTGTTATTGATTGTAACTTCATGATTGCATCCATACCATCATTTGCCGTCACCACTTCAAACCCTTCACGCTCCAATACTCGAGAAAGTACTTTTCTCATGGTGAGGGAATCATCTACGATTAACGCGACTTTCTTCGCTTGCTCAAGTATTGGAGCAATCGAACTGACTTTTATTGCGCCACTAGACAATGCCTCGCGATTGGCAAGTTGCACAGGATTAATTACCAATACAATAGCGCCATCACCTAATACCGTTGCACCTATCATACCCGGTACATGCGCAAGCTGGGTGCCCATTGGCTTCATAACAACCTCTTGGTTGCCAATCACTTCATCCACATGTACCGCATTGCGATAAGTACCACTA
>DAIDAH010000206.1 GCA_027310735.1 Methylotenera sp.
TGATTAATCTGTACAAAAAAACTATGAATCCATGCTTTCAATGAGGCCATATCTATTTACTAGACTGATAGCATCAATTTCATTCGCTGACACTTCACTCTACAGCGTTAATTTTCTCTTCATGCATATGGAGACGCAATGCCTGCTTAATCTCATTTAGCTTGGCCTTAACTATCGCTTCGTTATGGCTACCTATGCGCATGAGTATTCTTTGCCCGATGGAACGCTTTTCAAGATCAGGATTCGCAAATTGGTAGTAATACTTAGGCTGAACAAGTCTCACTGGCTCTTGAACATCAGGCGCAGCCAGCAAGTCATCAAGCGCGAAAATCAACCGATCATTGAAATATTTTTTAGGATACCCAAGCTCTGCATATGACTGCTGAAAAAGTGGATAGAGTTGAACATAAAGCTCGACTAATTTTTCAGCATCAATCGCTTCAGCAAAACTCACATAAAGCTTATAACGCATCACGTTTTTAGGACTGACTATCAAATCGGCATCTTTCCCTGCCGTAAGAAACTTACCGTGTGCCGGCTCAATTGGCATGACGCTCATTGGCGCACGCTGGCTTGGCAGGTTATCAACGGTTGCAACGATATTGTGAATTATTTGCTCGCTAATAAATATCTTCATCAACGATTTATTAGCAATCAAATCAGTTAACGCATTAAAAACATAATGATCGCTTGCATCCAACTGGGGCAACTCAGGTGGTACAGGAGCAGACTCTACCACTTGGCGAATCTCAGGTTTTGGTGGAGTTGATGGTAATTTTGGCGCTGGTGCCTGCACCACTACTTCAGGTTTGGCTTGAAATTGCTGCCAGTAATAATATGCCGCTCCAAAAACACCAACAACTATTGCAACGGTAACAACATTCAACATGATTTTTTTCATAAGTAAGCCATTATTAAAGAAACATGAAAGATTGTTATGTCATCTGACAACGTACAACCGCCAGTACTCGACAAATATGAAACTAGTGAACATCATCACATACATTTGCACAAATGTATATTAGTGCAAATTTGATTGTCTTCACCTAATTAAGTTCACATGCTCAAAATTCTTATAGAGTAATTTCAAATTAAGTGCAGCGCACCTTGATACATAAAAGCCACAAAGCGCTTATGACACTTCGCTGAAATACTTTTAGTGTGACCTACTCACAAAATGCTATTATTTAGTCTAATTAATTTAGGTTCATTGCAATGAGCAAGTACAGCGAAATTCAAGCAAAAGATTTATACGAAATGTTGGCAGAAAATGCGCCCTTACTACTGGTGGACGTGCGTAATGACGATGAAGTTGCGCGCGGCATTATTCCCGGAGCGATACACATACCATTATCCACACTACCCGCACAGTATGACTCCCTGACCAAAGCAGACGCCATCGTGTTTTATTGTCATAGCGGCATACGCTCTGCACATGCGGCTGACTTTTTCACTAGCAAAGGTGCTAAAAACATATCGCACTTAATTGGCGGCGTTTTAGCCTGGGGTAGAGCTGGCTATGCTTTTGCTGCAAAAGATGAAGGGAAAACAAATAATGGAATTTGATAAAGAAATTGATGCCACTGGGCTCAATTGCCCACTGCCTATTTTACGTTGCAAAAAAGGCTTGAGCGAGCTTCAACCAGCACAAACTTTAAAAGTGATTGCTACAGATCCCGGCGCAGTAAAAGACTTTAATGCCTTTTGTGCACAAACTGGTCATGAGCTTTTACAATTGGACAACAACGGCACTTCATTCACTTTTTACATCAAAAAGCGTATCAATTAAGCAGACTGATTAGCACAAGAAAAAGGCGCTTTTTAGCGCCTTTTTCTATTTCTTAAACTACACTAATTAATTACTTTAACTTAGCTAACTGACTTTGCAGTTTTTCTAAACTAGAACTAAAGTCAGCTACGCGTGCTTTTTCCTGCTCAACAACAGCGGCTGGAGCACGCGCCACAAAGCTTTCGTTATTCAACTTAGCATTGGCCTTATTGATTTCGCCTTCTAATCTGGCAATCTCTTTACCTAAGCGTTCTTTTTCTGCCGCAACATCAATCTCAACTTTGAGCATGAGTTTAAAGTCTTCAACCAGCATCACTGGCGCGTCAGCCTCTGGCAACTCAGCCACAATCGCTACGTCTTCCAATTTAGCCAAGGCCTTCAAATATGGCGAATAAATTGCCAGTTTGTCAGCATCGCCGGCAGCAATCAAAGGTACGCGCGCAGCTGGTGAAATACTCATTTCACCACGCAAGCTACGGCATGCATCAACCGCTTGTTTTAACAATGCTACCCAAGCTTCTGCGGCGGCATCAATCTTGTTAGGCTGTGATGATGGGTACTGCTCAAGCATGATGCTTGCACCAGTTTTGCCACTCATCGGGCCGACAGTTTGCCAAATCTCTTCCGTGATAAACGGCATAATTGGGTGCGCCAAACGCAAAATGGTTTCCAGCACACGCAACAATGTGCGGCGAGTCGCGCGCTTTTCAGCATCGCTACCCGTCTGAATTTGCACTTTTGCCAGCTCCAAATACCAATCGCAGTATTCATCCCACACAAACTCATACACCGCTTTTGCCGCCAAATCGAAACGATAGTCAGCGAAAGCACGTTCAACATCGGCTTCGGTGCGTTGCAATGTGCTTACAATCCAACGGTCGGCTTGTGAAAAGCCCAAGTAACCATCTGGCTGTTTTTTGCAATCTTCCAGACCATTATCTTGGCCTTCAGTGTTCATCAACACAAAGCGCGTGGCGTTCCACAATTTATTGCAGAAATTACGGTAACCATCGCATCGTTGTAAATCAAACTTAATGTCACGGCCGGGTGAAGCCAAGGCAGCAAACGTAAACCGTAACGCATCGGTTCCGTAAGCAGCAATGCCTTCTGGAAACTCTTTACGCGTGCGTTTTTCAATCTGCTCGGCTTGTTTTGGATTCATCAAACCCGTAGTACGTTTTTTGATTAAGTCATCCAAGTTAATGCCGTCGATCAAATCAATCGGATCCAACACGTTACCCTTGGACTTACTCATCTTCTGACCTTCAGCATCACGAATCAAACCGTGTACGTACACGTGCTTGAACGGGATTTTGCCTGTGATGTGCGTGGTCATCATCACCATACGCGCCACCCAGAAGAAAATAATGTCAAAACCTGTAACCAAAACTGAAGACGGCAGATATTGCTGCAAGGCTTGGTTTTGCGCATCAATCGCTTCATCGCCAGTCCAGTCTAAAGTAGAGAACGGCCATAATGCTGATGAATACCAGGTATCCAGCACATCATTATCGCGCACTAAATTCCCCATGTAGCCATCACTGGCTGCCAAGGCTTTTGCTTGTACTTCATCTGTAGCTACATATACCTTCCCGCTATCTGTATACCAAGCAGGAATTTGATGTCCCCACCATAACTGGCGTGAAATACACCAATCTTGAATATTATTCAGCCATTGGTTGTAGGTGTTCACCCAGTTTTCTGGATAAAACTTGATTTCGCCACTAGCAACAACATCCAGCGCTTTTTGTGTAATGCTCTTGCCATCAGCCGCAGGTTTGCTCATAGCTACAAACCATTGATCTGTGAGCATAGGTTCAATCACCACGCCAGTACGGTCACCACGCGGCACCTTGAGTTTGTGTTTTTCTGTTTTAACTAAATAACCTTGAGCATCTAAATCGACAACGATTTGTTTCCGAGCATCGAAACGGTCAAGTCCACGATAGCCTAATGGAATATTAGCGTAATCTAAGGGTGACCCAGACTGCACAAATCCTTTGAGTCCCGGTTTTTTCTCTGCAACATGATCAAACGCTTGAACTACGGAAGGGTCATCGCCACCTCCAGAAATAATTTTTCCATCTAACGTTAAAACATTAAAAGGCACTAAGTTATGGCGCTGACCTACCGCATAGTCGTTAAAATCATGCGCTGGCGTTACTTTTACCACGCCAGTACCAAACTCAAGGTCGACATAATCATCGGCAATAATCGGGATTTCACGGTCACACAATGGCAGCTTTACCTGCTGACCAATCAGATGTTTATAGCGCTCATCTTCAGGATGCACCATCACCGCCACGTCGCCCAGCATGGTTTCTGGACGTGTTGTAGCAACCGTTAAGAAGCCATCCCCACTAGCAAGCGGATAGTTGATGTGCCACATAAAACCATCTTCTTCTTCCTGCACCACTTCCAAGTCTGAAACCGCTGTGCCTAGCTTCACATCCCAGTTCACCAGACGTTTGCCGCGATAAATCAAACCTTCGTTATACAAACGCACAAAAGTTTCGGTCACGGTTTTGTTCAAACCTTCATCCATCGTGAAGCGCTCACGGCTCCAGTCTGGTGATGTGCCTAAGCGACGCATTTGCTTGGTAATCGTTCCGCCTGAGTATTCTTTCCACTCCCACACTTTTTCCAAGAACTTCTCACGACCCAAGTCATGGCGTGATACGCCTTGTGCATCCAGTTGGCGCTCCACCACGATTTGTGTAGCGATACCGGCATGGTCGGTACCTGGCTGCCATAAAGTATTATCGCCACGCATACGGTGATAGCGCGTTAACGCATCCATCAAGGTCTGGTTAAAACCATGCCCCATGTGCAAGGTACCCGTAACGTTAGGTGGAGGAAGCAAAATACAGAAGTTATCTTGCTTGGTATTATCTAGGCCTGCTGCATAGTAGCCGTTGCTCTCCCAAAATTGATACCAATGACTTT
>DAIDAH010000207.1 GCA_027310735.1 Methylotenera sp.
GGCATATGCTGGTATTTGTTAAACCAGAACATCAAGAAAAACTGATTGAAATAATGCGTCACTACGCGCTAGAGCATGACGGCAATGAGCGTGGAGCGAAAGAAACAAGATTTGAAGTCAAAACCATTGACCCTAATAAGGGGTCGGCTGTTGGCTACATCATAAAATACATTGGCAAGAACATCGACGGCACAGGTATGGGCTTGGATTATGAGTCAGACGGTCAAGATGTAACCACCACAGTAGAACGTGTCACAGCGTGGGCGCGTTTATGGGGCATTCGTCAGTTTCAATTCTCAGAGCATTGCCCTGTCACCATTTACCGAGAGCTTCGCAAAATCAGAACCATGCCGACGATTGAAGCTATGCAGCCACACTGGACTGCTGCAAGCGAAAAAGGCGACTTTCACGGCTTCATTAATGCCATGACAATTGCGCCTATGAAATTATGGACTGAGCCGCAACCTAGCAGCCGTTATCAAGACGAAGTTATTGATGCAATACGTGGCATTGAACTCAATGGTGAACGCCTTGAAACGCGTGTCCACACGTGGGTTTTAAGAAAAAAGGACGGCCTTATCGTCCCTTGGACTAGTGTAAATAACTGTACTGAATTGGGTGTAAACAGACAAAAAAATAAAGCCGTTTATGGTGCATATCACACACAAAACGGCTTTGAGGAGTTCAAGGGAAAGTATAAGGAACCCAAGAATGCTAATGATAATTACACAAATGAGAATCGTTTGCAAGTAGAAGGGTCTAGCCATGTCCAATAAACCTACAAAAAAGCCTAAACAGCCAAAACCATACCCAAATCAAAAGACGCTATGGTCATATTATATGCAGGCCATTGAACCGAACAGCAATGAAATAAATGAGGCATTTCCTGAATATCATCCAATGTGGGTGATTCAGTCGCAAAACAAAACGGTATCGGCTGACAACTTTAAAGTCCTGCGTGAGCATATGCTAAATATGACACTCATAGAATGCGCGGCATATTTACGCGTGTCTGTCCGCACTATTCAAAGCTGGGAAAAAGGTAGCGCAAACGTTCCGTTTGTTATGTTTGAACTACTGCGTCTAGTATCTGAAAGTGTGCATTTCAGACTATCACACAAAGACTGGCAAGGATGGTTTATTGCTAATGACGGGCGTTTGGTATCACCAGACCGTGGAAGCCTATCATTTTCACCTGACGAACTTTCATACATACGTGAAACACACCAAGTGAAAGCTATGTATGAAACCGAAAATAAACGCTTACGTAGCGAAGTTGAACCACTTCGCGCAGAAATAGCCGAGATGCGCGCTCTAGACAGTAATGCTGGCGTACTTAATGAACTTAAGACCATTGAAACAAAATTATCAGAGTTAACGACAAAAGTTAGCCGCAACAAGGTAGTGAAAATAGGCAGTAGAAGCAAAAAACTTGAACCAGCACTAGGGGTAAAGGCAGCATGAAACCTAACTTTAGACTACACCCTAACGACAATGTGGCAGCCGCAATTACGCGCATATACAAAAACACTCACGCGATTAATCATGGTTACCAGCCTAATACACAATGTGCAGTAGCACAGCGCCCAATGCCAGCTAAACCTGTGCTAAGAATTGTGAAGTAACCAATATGCTCTTTCTTAATAACGAAGAAATACTAGAACTTACAGGCTTTAAGCTAGCGACCGGTCAATGTCGCTGGCTAACAGATCACGGATATCCATTTGATACTAGTCGTAGCGGTAAACCAAAAGTGTTGCGCTCTTATCTAGAGCAGCGACTATGCCCTAGCCTCACCTCAAAATTCGGCTTTGAAGAGCCAAACTTTGCGGCGCTTGGATAGCATTCATTATGGGTCGTAGACGTACTAATAATTTAGACTTACCTCCACACATGCAAATCAAGCATGGCGCTTACTACTTCGTAGGCCGTGATAAAAAATGGATCCGTCTTTCTAAAGATAAGGCGCTGGCTCTGGCAAAATGGGCTGAACTTGAAGGCGAAACGCCTGTGCCTGCCAACGAAGAAAAGCCAATAAAAGGCAGTGTAGGCGAATTAATCATGCGTTACATGATTGAGATTGCGCCGCACAAAGCCGCGAGCACTTACCAAGGCAACAAGCTAGAGGCTGAAAACCTAAAGAAAGTGTTCAGCAAGGTACAAGCTCACGCAGTGCTGCCGACTCACATTGCAAAATACCTAGATGCACGTGGTCAGACTGCACCAGTACGCGCCAATCGTGAAATATCGCTGCTATCCCATATATTCAGCTACGGCATGCGATGGGGTGCTGTAAACAGCAACCCTTGCTTAAGCGTAGCAAAGCATAAAGAAAAAGGCCGCGACAGATACATCATGGACAGTGAGTTTGATGGTGTCAGGAGCATATCTAGCGAGCTCATAGCGATCATAATGGACTTCGCCTATATCACCGCCCTACGCAAGGGCGATATTCTAAGCATGAGGCTTGAACAAATCACCGATGAAGGCATATGGATTAAACAAAGTAAGACAGGCGCTAAACAGCTTTATGAGTGGTCGGCTGGGCTGCATGATGTAGTTGCTAGAGCTAAAGCGTTAAAACGACCTATACGCGGACTACATCTATTCTGCACACGTCAGGGTCAGCCATATTCAGACTCAGGCTTCAAAGCAATGTGGAATCGTGTACAGGTAAAATGGGCTGAACAAGGTGGCAATCGGTTTACGTTTCATGACATACGCGCTAAAGCACTGACAGATGCCAAAAATCTAGGTATGGACGCACAAACACTCGCTGGCCATAGCTCTGCTGCAATGACAGAACACTACATAAAACAGCGTGAATTTAAGAAAGTGAAACCATTGAAATAATGAAAATAGTAGACAGTTGTCTACTATTTGGTGAATCTAGTGAATTATAGACTTGCTGGAAGCTATATAGAATATGGGGTGGCTGATGGGGCTCGAACCCACGACAACAGGAATCACAATCCTGGACTCTACCAACTGAGCTACAGCCACCATAGAGACTTTAATACATGGCCTGCCCGACAGGAATCGAACCTGTAACCCCCAGCTTAGAAGGCTGGTGCTCTATCCGGTTGAGCTACGGGCAGATTGTGGTTACAAGACTTTATATTTAACAACATAAAGCAATTCGGGCTGACTTTAACTTTAAATTGTCAAATATAAAAAACCACATTCAACAACTTAAAATATTTGGTCGGCGTGGAGAGATTCGAACTCCCGACATCCTGCTCCCAAAGCAGGCGCGCTACCAGGCTACGCTACACGCCGAAGACAGAAATATACCGCAACCCGAACTTTTGGTCAATTCTAATATGTTAAAATGTTGTCATATTTTCAATATTTACTAATTTTTCAGCACATACAACACAAATGACCGCTCAAATAATTGATGGCAAAGCCATTGCCGAAAACCTATTAACCTCCATTAAAACTCGAATCAGCAATCGCCTGCAAACAAACAAGCGCGCGCCTGGGCTAGCAGTTATTCTATTGGGTGCTGATCCGGCATCGTCGATATATGTGCGTAACAAGCGCTTGGCTTGCGAAAAAGTCGGGATTATTTCAAAAGCTTACGACCTTCCTCCATCAACTACTGAAGCAGAACTTCTAGCCTTAATTGAACAGCTAAACAATGATGACACTATTGATGGCATTTTAGTACAAGCCCCTTTACCCCCGCACATCAAAGATGAGCATATCATTGAGTGCATTAGTCCGAGTAAAGATGTGGATGGCTTTCACCCTTATAATATTGGCAGACTTGCTGTACGGCAACCAACCCTACGCTCTTGTACGCCATTTGGCGTAATCAAGATGCTAGAGGCATCAAATATTAACTTAATGGGGCTCGACGCCGTGGTAGTCGGCGTTTCAAATCACGTAGGCCGCCCAATGACATTGGAACTTCTACTAGCAGGATGCACTGTCACTAGCTGTCATCGCCATACCAAGGACTTAGCTAAAGTGATAAGAGAGGCTGACCTAGTCGTAGCTGCCGCTGGGAAACCCGGCCTCATACAAGGCGAATGGATTAAACCGGGGGCAATTGTGATTGATATTGGAATCAATCGGTTACAAGACGGACGCATTGCTGGCGATGTTGATTTTAATGCCGCTAAATCTCGCGCAGGCTGGATTAGCCCTGTACCTGGCGGAGTTGGTCCAATGACGGTAGCAACGCTAATGGAAAACACCTTGTTAGCCTTAGAGTTACAAGAGTCAAAATAAACAAATTTCCGTATTTTCTACCGATTTTTTGATGTTTTGCATCAAAGCGCCAATCAGTGTACACTCATGCGCTAATTTTGTAACAAGCCACTTTTTTAAGCACTTATTTTAAGTATCTGGATAATTTATTATGGCTGACATTAGCAAACAATTTACACCTTATCAGGCTAAACCTGATGAAGAGTACATGAACAAAAACCAACTCAATCATTTCCGCAAGATTCTGAATGACTGGAAAGCTGAATTGAGTCACGAACTTGATCGCACTATGCACACGATGCAAGACGAAGTGACCATGTTTGCAGACCCAAACGACCGTGCAAGCCAAGAGTCTGACATGACATTGGAACTGCGCAACCGCGACCGAGAGCGCAAACTGATTAAAAAAATCGACGAAACACTGCGCAATATTGACGCCGGAGAATATGGCTACTGCGAAGGTTGTGGCATTGAGATTGGCTTAAAGCGCTTAGAAGCAAGACCTACAGCAACAC
>DAIDAH010000208.1 GCA_027310735.1 Methylotenera sp.
GGTTAGCGAGCCTATTGGAGGCAACCGTGCTATCTATGATTTGATTAAGATAGTGCCAGAGTTGGATGAAGAGGGAGTGGTGGTAGGCGCCGTTGCGATTGGACGTGATTACACAGAACTAAAGGCTGCCGAGCGCTCGCTTGAAGAGTCGCAGTATATGTTGCGCCAGTTGGCTGCACGCAGTGAGTCTAATTTAGAGAATGAGCATAAGGCGCTCGCACAAGCTGTGCATGATGAGTTGGGACAATATCTTATGGCGTTGCGCATGAATGTGACGGCAATAGGTGTGGAGTTTGGTGCGAATAGCCCAGCTTTGAAGGAAAAAACTGATCGCTTAATTGAGTTGATGGATATCACTATTCTGGTCGTGCGTAATGTAGTGGCTTCGTTACGTCCCAAAGCGCTTGATATGGGTGTTGTGCCTGCTCTGGAGTGGCTGGTGGACGAGCATCAGACGCGCACCAAGATTTTGTGTGAATTGCAGGTATGTGATGAAGGTATTCATTTGGACGATAAGCGCGCTACAGCGGTGTTTCGCATAGTGCAGGAATCGTTGACTAATATTAGTCGGCATGCCGAAGCAAGCAAGATTGTGATTGTTCTGGAGAAAAATGAAAGCCAGTATGTCTTGCAAGTGCGTGATAATGGCAAGGGTTTTGATACGGCGATTCGCAAGGATAAGTCGTTTGGCTTGGTGGGTATGCATGAACGTGCCTATATGCTGGGTGGCAAAGTTGAAGTGTCCAGTGAGGTTGGACTTGGTACCATGATTAAGGTTTTTATCCCGGTGAACGATATATGGAGTGAAGAAGAGGAATGGTTAGAATATTAATAGCCGATGACCACGCCATCGTGCGTGAGGGGTTAAAGCAGTTATTTGCGCTGGATAAAGATATTGTCGTTGCCGGAGAGGCTGCCAATGGCGTGCAAGTACTGGAAATTTTAAGTACAGGTGGCATTGATCTATTGTTGCTTGATATGACGATGCAGGGCATGAGTGGAGCGAACCTGATTAGTCGAATTTGTTTACTGGACAATCCGCCGCCGATTTTGATACTAAGCATGCATAACGAGCCGCAGGTTGCACGTAAAGCGCTTAGTGCTGGTGCAGCTGGATATCTGACAAAAGACAGTGGGCATGAAATATTGCTCGCGGCCATTCACAAGGTGGCTTCAGGGGGGCATTTTATCGAGCATGCTTTAGCAGAAAAGCTGGCGCTTGAAAGTTATGCAAATCAATCTGCATTGTTGCATGAGTGTTTGAGTGACCGGGAAATGTTGGTTTTTCGTATGATTGCGGCTGGACAGAATCTTAACTCGGTGGCGATAGACCTTGGTATTAGCAATAAAACTGTAAGTGCGCATAAGGCTAATTTAATGCGAAAAATGAGTTTCTCCAGCAATGCCCAGTTAATGCGCTATGCAATTGCCAATGGTATCGCATAATGGGAATTTAGCCTGAGTGCAGGTGTTTCTGGCTATAAGCTTCAGTGGCTTTATTGCCCAAGCATAAGCAAGTGTGTTTTCAATGCTGTTGAGTTTTGCTTAGTTTCTTTTAAAGCTTAATTTTTCTTTAGTTTTTATCACTAAGAATATCCTTATATTTTATGTGTGAATTGAATGCTGGTCAGGCGTATTGTTTTAATCAGATTAGTGATTATCTCCCCAAGTGACGGGTATCTGGCTGATAGTCGTCTTGTACTGATTTTCCTTTAAGTCCTGTGTTGATGGCGCTCTAAGGATTTCCCTACTTATTTCTAGTCATTTGACCAATGGTCATGATTTTCTATATATGTTTATATTGCAGACCACGCTTAATTTAGGTTTGGCGTGGTTTTGTAATGGGCAACATAATAAGTGGCGGCAACTGGCTACAGTGGTTGGCTGAGAATAACAAAAATAACAATTCAATTACCATTGAATTCTATAGGTGCGTGATATGGCATACAACGCAATAAGTATAGTAATAGTCGCTTTAGTTATATTGCGTATGACCTTCAGGGGTCATAAAAATGAATGAGATGTTACAACTGCCGCAACTGGCTGCGATCAGGAAGCCGGTTGCGACATGGCTGACCAAGCTATCCTACACGGCATCTCAAGGGCTTGTAGATGAGCTGCTGGCACATAGTGTCAGCCTGAATGCCCATATTTCCCCAGACGATCTTTGCGAAATGATGCTGTTAGCAGAAGAATCGTTTCGCACAGCCACACCCTTTCATGTGGAATATCGTATCCAGTATTCAAGCGACCGCGAGAGTTGGCTGAGTGCAAACTTTATGCCGGATGCACAAGACGACGGCACATTGATATGGTTTGGCTTTATCAAGGAAACCACAGAGCGCAAGCAGATGGAAAGTGCTTTAGAGCACCTATATAAAGCCATAGACAGTATTACAGATCCGGTTTTTGTTAAAGATAGAGAACATCGCTGGGTATACCTAAATGACGCGTGTTGTCAGTTGATTGGTCATGAGCGTGATACGTTGATTGGTAGAACCGACTTTGATTTTTTCCCAGAACATGAAGCCAGAGTCTTTTGGGAAAAAGATGAGGAAGTATTCAATAGTGGTCAAGAGAACGTTAATGAAGAAAATCTGACTGACGAAAACGGCAACAAGCAAACCATACTGACTAAGAAGGCGCGCTATACAGATAGTCGCTGGCAGCATTTTCTAGTTGGCATTATTTCCAATATCACCGAGCGCAGGCAGATGGAAGCATTACTGGCTGATCGTGAACGTGGATTCCGTGCCATGATTGAATATGCGCCAGACAATATCGCTCGCTATGATCCGGATCTGCGTGTTCTCTATGTCAATCCAACTTTGCTAAAAACATTGGGTCAACCGGCTTCGGCGCTAATCGGACTCAGCCCAGTTGAAAGATATCCAGACAATCAAGCCATGCGTGAATACCAGAAAGTGCTGCAGCAAGTCGTTGAAACAGGCCAAGCGGCAGAACATCTGATCATTAGTGGACAAGATGATTTTGGACGACCTTTGTACGACAATATCCGGGTTGCTCCAGAGTTTGCAGTGGATGGTTCTGTGCAGGGCGTTATTGCTATCGGGCGCGACCTTTCATCGACACGGCAATTAGAGATGCATGTTGCCGACCGTGAAAGGGAATTGCATACACTGATTGACAATACGCCGGACGTTATCATTCGCTATGACCGAGACTGCCGCCGTACTTGGATTAGCGATAATTATGAGCTGGTATATGGCAATCCTGTGTCGGAAGCATTTGGTAAAAAGCCAACCGAGTCTTGGGGTAGTCCGCGTATGGCACCTGAAGAGTATGAATGTATGTTGCGCGAGGTGATGGTGAGCGGAGCGCCGTGCTCCATTGAATTGGACTGGTTCAATGCTGAGGCTGAATATGTCTGTCAATCGTTGCGCGTGGTACCAGAATACGATGCGAAAGGTGTGATATGTAGTGTACTGACGTTCACGCGCGATGTTAGTGAGCTCAAGCGCGCGGGACAGAAAGCTCTGGTAAGTGAGTTGGAGTTCCGTACGTTAATTGATAATTCGCCGGATATGATTGTTCGCTACGACCGTACGTGTCGCCGCGTATTTGTTAATCCAGCTTATGAAAGCGCTACTGGTGTTAATCAAAAAGATACATTGGGTGATGCGTTGGCTGATACATGGGTGCCAGAAAACATCAGTAGTGTAGCTTACCAAGCATTACTGCAGCAGGTGATGGATAGTGGAGAGTCAACCAATGTCATCCTTGAGTGGGTCAATCTGGACGATATTTTTGTTAGCCATGATATGCGGGTCGTACCAGAGTACGATGTAAACGGATTGGTAAAGGGTGTGCTTGTTATTGGGCATAACATTTCTCGACTCAGGCGTGCAGAAGCGGAACTGACCAAGCGTGAGCAGGAGTTCCGAGTGTTGGTGGAAAACTCCCCTGATACGATTAACCGTTATGACCGCGATTGTCGACGTATTTACGTTAATCCCAGAATGCAGGCTGCTGCGGGCGAATCACTTGAAGCACTCATGCATACAACGCCAGAAGAGAATCCTGGCGGTGAGCAGGCTACAGCTTATCAGCAGAAAATTCACAAAGTGCTTGATAGTGGGGTGGCAGGTCAGTTTGAATTTACTTGGCCCGCCAGAGATGGTAAAGAGATGTGCTCGCATATCTACCTCACCCCTGAATTTGATGATGAAGGCAATGTTGTGAGCGTACTCGCCGTTGGCCGCGACATTACCGAAATTGATGTGTACCGCAAACAAATCCATCATTTGGCCTTTTTTGACACACTGACTAATTTACCGAACCGAGCCTTGTTGAGTGATCGGATCCTACAAACCATTGCCGATGCTGCCAGACATGATTACCAGTTTGGTTTAATGGTAATGGATCTAGACCGTTTCAAGGAAATCAACGACACACTAGGGCATAGTGTCGGCGATCAGGTGTTGCTTGAAACCGCCGTGCGCCTGCAACGTTGCTTGCGTAATTCTGATACGGTAGCTAGGTTAGGGGGTGATGATACGGTAGCTAGGTTAGGGGGTGATGAATTCGCGGCGTTATTGCCAAAATTACGTAGTAGCACAGACCTGACCATCATTGCCAATAAGATATTGAGTACATTCAATGCCCCCTTCATCATTGACGGCCGAGAACTCTTTCTCTCCGGCAGCATTGGCATCGCCCTCTATCCCGATGACAGCGCCGACGTCGAAACCCTGTTCCGCTACGC
>DAIDAH010000209.1 GCA_027310735.1 Methylotenera sp.
TGTCGCAACAATAATTAAATCAATGTCTGCTGCTTGAATGCCTGCAGAGTTGATAGCATTTCTAGCCGCATGTAATGCCAAGTCGCTCGTATACTCGTCATCAGCAACAATGTGACGTTCACGTATACCTGTGCGCGTAAAAATCCACTCGTCGGTCGTATCAACCATGCACTCTAAATCAGCATTAGTGAGCACTTTTTTTGGAAGGTAACTTCCTGTTCCTGCAATTCTAGAATATGTCATGCGTTATCCGTGTGAGCTACAGTCGGCTGATGCGTCTGTATATGTTCTATTTCTAATTGTTCAGTAATGCGGCGTAATACGCCACTACGAGACTCTTCTATTGCCGTATGAATAGCATGTAAAAATGAAAAGCTATCTGCACCTCCATGACTTTTCACCACAATGCCACGTAAACCTAAAAAGCTTGCTCCATTGTAACGTCTGGGATCCATGCGCTTTTTAAATGCCTTCAACACGGGCATGCAGGCAAGCCCCATCAGTTTAGTCATCCAGTTACGCTTAAACTCTTGAGAAAGAAAACGTCCCATCATTTGCGCCAAGCCTTCTGATGTTTTAAGGGCTACATTACCCACAAAGCCATCACAAACCACTACATCAGTAGTGCCTTTGAATATATCGTTACCTTCTACATTACCGTAGAAATTTAAATGACTTGCGCGCAGCAACTCTCCGGCACGCTTCACAACCTCGTTACCTTTAATGTCTTCAGTACCAATATTTAACAAACCAACCGTTGGGTTAGCTTTATGTTCAACACATGAAACGAGCATGCTACCCATCACGGCAAACTGCAATAATTGCTCGGCCGTACAATCAGCATTCGCACCCAAATCTAGAATATAGGCCATACCTTTTTGACTAGGGAATACGCCTGCGATAGCAGGCCTATCTATACCTGGTAGTGTTTTCAAAACAAAACGTGCAGTTGCCATCAATGCACCTGTATTACCGGCACTTACACATGCATTAGCCTCGCCACTTTTCACCAAGTTGATGGCAACACGCATAGATGAATCTTTTTTATTTTTGAGCGCCATCTGTGGAGATTCATCCATATTAACGACTTCGCTAGCATGGTGAATGCGTAATCTAGGACTAATGATTGCTTTTTGAACTTTAAGTTCAGCTTCTATAACATCAGTCAATCCAACTAAAACAATGTTGAGCTGACCATCAGATTCAAGGGCTTTAAGTGCGGCGGGGATTGTGACATGAGGGCCGTGATCACCACCCATTGCATCAATTGCGACAGTAATATCCATTGGTTTTAATCACAAAAGTTATTTAATAAACGGAAGTTGATAACTGGTGAATACCATAAAATATTAACGCCGCTCCAAAGGTTTGGAGCGGCGTTAAATGATTTCAGAAACTACTCAACAAGTTATACATCTTTAGATTTAATCTAAAGTGAAATTACTCGCCTTTTGTTGATAATACTTTACGACCACGGTAGTAGCCATTTGGGCTAACGTGATGACGTAAATGGGTTTCGCCTGTTGTTGGCTCAACTGCTAATGGTGGGTTTGTTAAAAAGTCATGTGAGCGGTGCATACCGCGTTTAGAAGGTGACTTTTTATTTTGTTGAACTGCCATAATAAACTCCGAATAAAATGATTAAAACATCATCTCAATTACTTACAAACCGATGCATTGATTAAAGCAATCCATCACTAATTTAAGACTACGCTATATTTAGGCTACACCAAATAGCCAGCTAGTCCGTTACTATAATATAAACCAAAGCATTTGTCAGCATTTTTAATGCCATTAAGATTTAATTAAACTCTTTAATACCGCAAAAGGATTAGGTTTTTCACCACTCTGCATAACGCCAGCTCCACAATCCTCATCATGTATTGGCGCAATAGGCATTGCCATAATAACTTCATCTTCAATAAGCTTGAACACATCCATAACCTGACTAGCTTCTTGCAGATCCACATCATCACTATCAATGTCAACCACCTCAACATCATTAGCTTCAGACTCGCCAATTAGATAGTTATAACTCAACTTTAGACTAATTGGCATTTCACTTAAGCACCGCTGACAAATAGTGAGCAATTTGGCGGAAATCATTAAGCGTAAATAATGCTGATCAACAGCATCTACACTTCCTTGCAATATGTAATTGATTACAACGGCATCTCGGCCAACCTTAATAGCCTCATCAGCAAAATTAGATTGCAGCAACTCAAACAAGCGCGGACAGTCCGCAACTGACAAAACACCTTCTATGCGCTCATTTTTTTTTGCAAATGCTAAATTATCAATAATCAATGGATGTGTGCTCATCTTAATGCTCTATATTGTACGTATTATCAAAAGTAAATCTACAGACTTTTAACGCCAGCACTTTTAGTGCCAAGCATGCGCGTGTTATAATCGTCTGGTTTGAGTGTGAAAATAAGGGTTGTAACGTGTTCAAAAAAATTCTTGTAGCTAATCGTGGTGAAATCGCAGTGCGTATTGTACGCGCTTGCTCAGAAATGGGCATTAAGTCTGTTGCGATTTATGCCGATGCAGACCGTCAGGCTTTGCATGTTAAAAAAGCAGATGAAGCTTACAACATAGGCTCAGATCCTGTTGCAGGGTATTTGAATGCGCATAAAATCGTTAATTTAGCAGTAGCCTCTGGTTGCGACGCACTACACCCTGGCTATGGATTCTTGTCTGAAAATCCTGAGTTAGCCGAGATTTGTGAGCGTCGTGGCGTCAAATTTATTGGTCCAAACGCCGAAGTGATTCGCCAAATGGGCGACAAAATTCAGGCAAGAAACGCGATGACTGGAGCAGGCATTCCCTGCACTCCAGGTAGTGATGGTAATTTAGAAAATCTTGACGAGGCTGTAGCACTCGCTCGTAAAATTGGCTATCCAGTCATGCTGAAAGCTACTAATGGTGGTGGCGGTCGTGGCATTCGTCGCTGTGATAGCGAAAAAGAACTGCTCGGCAACTATGACCGCGTGATCTCAGAGGCTAGTAAAGCTTTTGGTAAGCCTGAAGTTTTTCTTGAAAAATGCATTGTTTCCCCACGCCATATTGAGGTACAGGTTTTGGCTGACGCTGAAGGCAATACTATTCACTTGTTTGAGCGCGACTGCTCCATTCAGCGCCGCAACCAAAAACTGATTGAAATTGCTCCTTCTCCACAATTAAGCCAAGCACAACGCGACTATATTGGAGGTTTAGCCGTTAAAGCAGCCAAAGCTGTTGGCTATGAAAATGCCGGTACAGTAGAGTTTCTGTTAGATGCAGATAACACCTTCTATTTTATGGAAATGAACACGCGCCTACAAGTCGAGCATACCGTTACAGAAACCATCACCGGTATTGATATTGTGCAAGAACAAATACGCATTGCCTATGGCCTACCGTTGCAATACAAGCAAAAAGACGTTCAATTCAGGGGCTATGCCATGGAGTTCCGTATCAATGCGGAAGACCCAAAAAATGGCTTTCTACCGAGTTTTGGTAAAATTACACGCTACTATGCGCCAGGCGGTCCTGGTGTACGTATGGATGCAGCGATATTTAGCGGCTATATAATTCCACCTTACTATGATTCAATGTGCGCAAAACTTACTGTATGGGCATTAAATTGGGAAGGTGTAATTGAACGTGGTCGTCGCGCACTGGATGACATGCTGATTTATGGCGTAAAAACCACAATTCCATATTATCAAGAAATCTTAAAGCATGAAGACTTTAAAAATGCTGAATTTAATACCAGTTTTGTGGAGTCTCACCCTGAGTTAACCAACTACGCAAATGAGATTCCGCCTGAGTTAATCGCCGCAGCAATCTCAGCAGCTATCGCAGCGCATGAAGGCATTTAACCCAGCTTCATGAGTAAATGTTAACGAAATAATGATTATTTAAAAAAATTAAGCATATAAATTAAAGTAAAGAGTTAAGTTATGACAAAAACACCAGCAGTCAAAATACAAGTTACTGAGCTAGTTTTACGTGATGGACATCAATGTCACATTGCCACACGCATGCGCACTGAAGATATGCTTCCTATTTGCTCAAAACTGGACTCAATTGGCTTTTGGTCATTAGAAGCTTGGGGCGGCGCTACTTTTGATGCATGCGTACGCTACTTAAAGGAAGACCCTTGGGCGCGCTTAAAAACATTGCGCAAGGCATTACCAAACTCACGCATTCAAATGTTGTTACGTGGACAAAACTTACTTGGCTACCGTCATTACTCAGACGACGTAGTTCGCGCTTTTGTAAAGAAATCAGCTGACAATGGTGTTGATGTATTCCGTATATTTGATGCTTTAAATGATACGCGTAACCTTCAAGTATCCATTGATGCCGTTAAAAAAGCAGGCAAACATGCTGAAGGTACAATTAGCTACACGACAAGCCCAGTGCATGATGTAGAGCATTTTGTTGGTATCGCTAAGGAACTCGAAGCAATGGGTTCTGACACGATTGCCATTAAAGACATGGCTAGCCTGCTTACTCCACAAGCTACAGTTGACCTAGTTAAAGCTTTACGTGCTAGCGTTAGTCTACCTATTCATATCCACAGCCATGCAACTAGTGGTTTGGCCAGCATGAATCTATTACGTGCAATTGAAAATGGTGCTGTAATGATTGATACATGTAACTCAGCTTTCTCAGAAGGTGCAAGTCACCCGACGACTGAAAGTATGATTGCCGCTTTGCAAG
>DAIDAH010000020.1 GCA_027310735.1 Methylotenera sp.
GTATGGAGTAAGCCTTTTACCAAAACACTCAATGAAGACAATGCGCCCTTTTACAAATGGTTTGAAGATGGCGAACTGAATGTATCTGCCAACTGCTTGGACAAGCATTTAACCACCATCCCAAATAAAACTGCAATTATCTTTGAAGCTGATGATGGTACGACTATCAATGTCACTTACAAAGAACTCTATCACCGCGTGTGCCAATTTGCGAATGGATTAAAAAAACTTAACCTAAACTTGGGTGATCGCGTCATTATTTATCTGCCGATGGGCATTGAAGCCATCGTCGCCATGCAAGCTTGTGCGCGCTTGGGTTTGATTCACTCCGTGGTATTCGGTGGTTTCTCATCAAAAAGTTTACATGAACGTATTCTGGATGCTGGCGCCAAGGCTGTCATTACATCTGATGGGCAATTCCGTGGTGGAAAAAAATTACCACTAAAACAAGCTGTTGATGAGGGTATTGCACTCGGTGGCTGTGAATCTATCAAAAATGTAGTCGTGCTGAAAAAGACTGGGATAGAGGTTACTTGGAACGCGAATGACATCTGGTGGCATGACCTGATAAAAGATACGGCTGATACTTGTGAGCCTGTTATGGTCGGTGCCGAACATCCATTATTTTTGCTGTACACATCAGGCAGTACGGGCAAACCAAAAGGCGTGCAACATTCTTCTGCCGGTTATTTACTCCATGCAATGAACACCATGCGCTGGACATTCGACATTAAAGATAATGACGTATTCTGGTGTACTGCTGACGTGGGCTGGATTACCGGACACACGTATGTAGCTTATGGGCCGCTGGCAATGGGCGCTACACAAGTAGTATTCGAGGGCGTTCCAACGTACCCTGATGCTGGCCGCTTTTGGCAAATGATTGAAAAACATAAAGTGTCAATTTTCTACACAGCGCCTACTGCCATCCGATCACTGATTAAAGCCTCAGAAACCACACCTAGCACACACCCTAGCAACTACGATTTAAGCAGCTTACGTTTATTAGGCTCAGTAGGTGAACCTATTAACCCTGAAGCATGGATGTGGTACTACGAACAAGTTGGTGGTAGCCGCTGCCCGATTGCCGATACTTTCTGGCAAACGGAAACTGGCGGTCATGTGATTACACCCCTACCAGGTGCAACAGCACTTGTGCCAGGCTCTTGCACACTACCATTCCCAGGGATCGCCATTGATGTAGTAGATGAAACAGGTAAAGATGTACCTTGGGGAACAGGTGGTTTATTGGTCATCAAAAAGCCTTGGCCATCCATGATACGCACCATTTACAACGATCCTGAACGCTACAAATCCAGCTACTTCCCAGTCGACTTAGGTGGCAAGATTTATCTCGCTGGTGACGGTGCTGTACGTGACGCCACCACTGGCAACTTCACCATCATGGGGCGTATTGATGACGTGCTAAATGTGTCTGGTCACCGTTTAGGCACGATGGAAATTGAGTCTGCACTAGTATCTAACCATCTGGTAGCAGAAGCTGCCGTAGTCGGAAAACCACATGATATCAAAGGTGAGTCAGTGATTGCTTATGTGGTGCTAAAAGGCGCGCGACCTGAAGGTGATGAAGCAAAAAAAATCGTCGCAGAGCTACGTGATTGGGTGGGTAAAGAAATTGGTCCTATCGCTAAACCTGATGAAATTCGTTTTGGCGACAATCTGCCTAAAACACGTTCAGGCAAAATCATGCGCAGACTTTTACGCTCACTCGCTAAAGGTGAAGAAATCACCTCGGACATTTCCACCCTTGATAATCCAGCCATTCTAGAGCAACTTAAACAACCTGCCGCTTAAAACCAGCAGCCTAAGTTAACACCTAAAGAAAGGATAGAAATATGACCATTGGTGCAATTTGTAATCGTGATGTCATCACAGTATTACGTGATGCCACTGTACTACAGGCAGCCAAACTGATGCGTCAGCATCATGTCGGCGATGTGGTAGTAATTGAATTGGGTAGTAATGAGAAACCAAAGCCTATCGGCATCCTGACTGATCGTGACATCGTCATTGACCTGGTCGCAACAGAACTCGACGGTAAGGTAATTACGGCTGGTGACATTATGGTAGCAAACTTAGCTGTCATTCAAGAATCATCTGGCGTATTCGAAGCCATTCAAATCATGACGACCAAAGGCGTTCGACGCTTACCAGTTGTTGATGAGGAAGATGGATTAGTCGGCATTATTACACTGGATGATTTACTACTATTACTCGCAAAAGAGTTTGGCGGACTGACTAAACTTGTAACGCGTGAACAGAAAAACGAAGCGACCAAGCGACGTTAATCAACCTTACACTATTAAAGTACGGCGGTACCTTCTAAAAGAGGCGCACGCCAAAAGTTGAGTTTATAGAGCGTGTCCATTTAAGGTAAAATAGCGATTTACCTTAACGTCTACCCCACATGTCTCTGCAAGAAGAAATCAAACGCCGTCGTACCTTTGCCATTATTTCCCATCCGGATGCGGGTAAAACCACGCTTACCGAAAAACTATTGTGGTTCGGTGGCGCGATTCAGGTTGCAGGTGAAGTGCGTGGTCGTAAAGCCTCACGCCATGCTACATCCGACTGGATGGAACTGGAAAAACAACGCGGCATTTCCGTAACGTCATCCGTCATGCAGTTCCCTTACCGTGAACACATGATAAACCTGCTCGACACCCCAGGCCATGATGACTTCTCAGAAGATACTTATCGTACATTGACCGCAGTGGACTCTGCGGTGATGGTGATTGACTCGGTAAACGGTGTAGAAGCGCAAACCATCAAACTACTTAATGTGTGTCGTATGCGTGACACACCTATCATCACTTTCATCAATAAACTGGACCGCGAAAGCCGCCCACCGATTGAGTTGCTAGATGAAATTGAAACCACTTTGGGTATGGAATGTGCACCCATGACTTGGCCTATTGGTATGGGTAAAGGCTTTAGAGGTGTTTACAACCTATACACCGACACCATTTCATTCTTTGACCCACGTGCAGAAAAAGGCACATCAGAAGTCATTCAAGGCATAGATAACCCTCGCCTGGATGAACTATTAGGACACGTAGCCGATGATCTGCGTATCGACGTTGAGTTAGTACGCGGCGCATCGCATACCTTTGATAACGCACGTTATTTAAGCGGCAAACAAACGCCGGTATTTTTTGGTTCTGCAATCAACAACTTTGGCGTGCAGTCCTTACTGGATGCGGTGGTAGAGCTATCCCCGGCCCCGCTTACACGCAGCACAGCCAGTCGCCCGGTATTGCCGGACGAGAATAAATTTTCAGGTTTTGTGTTCAAAATTCAAGCGAATATGGATCCAAAACACCGTGACCGTATCGCCTTCTTGCGTGTCTGTTCAGGCCGTTTTGAACGTGGCATGAAAATCAAACAAGTGGCTACAGGCAAGCTCATGGCGGTCAACAATGCCATTACATTTATGGCGCAAGACCGTACCACTATGGATGAAGCCTACTCCGGAGATATTATCGGTATTCCGAACCACGGAACGATTAAAGTCGGCGACACCTTTTCTGAAGGTGAAGAACTCAAGTTTACGGGCATCCCATCTTTTGCCCCAGAATTCTTCCGCCGTGCACGCCTGAAAAACCCGCTCAAAATGAAGCAATTGCAAAAAGGCCTGCAACAATTGGCAGAAGAAGGTGCCTCGCAACTATTCCGTCCGCTGTTATCCAACGACCTGATTTTAGGCGCGGTAGGTATGCTGCAGTTTGACGTTGTTGCGCACCGTCTAGAGCATGAGTATGGCGTGGATATTGTATTTGAGAACTATGACTGCTATACCGCACGCTGGCTACGCGGCTCTGATGCTGACTTAAAAGCGATTGCAGATAAATACGGCTTCAACGTGGCATTGGATGGTGCTGAAGAATATGTATACCTCGCGCCAAATCGCGTGAACTTACAAATGGCACAAGAGCGTTACCCAGATATTAAATTCCTAGAAACGCGTGAAATATTCTAAATGAAGTCCCCCCGCTAAATGCCTAACAGCAGCGGGGGGTTTCTAATGCTCAGGAACCACGCCTAGCAATAAATTTGCAAGGGCGTTTACGAAAGAGCCTGCTACAAAGATGTCTCCCATTTTGCAGCATCATTCTTATGCAATAGTGCCTCGAATGCTGCGTTGGCCGAAAAAAATACCTGCCCAGAAAGAGACTCCCATAATGGCGAGTGGCTCAAGCGGTCCTGTACCGGCCCTTTAATTTCCGCCAAGTGCAATCGGATTCCGCGAGCAGCGAGATCGCGATTCAGCTCGGTAAGCACCTCCATAGCAGTTGTATCAACCATATTGACCGCGCTCATGATTAGCACCACTTCATGAATATCAGGAACCTTCGTCAACTCTAATGTTATCCTAGATTCGACTGCGCTCAGATTTCCAAAAAAAAGACTTTCATCGATACGCAATAACAGAACTCCTGGCAATGTTTCCACATCATGACGCACTACATTGCGGAAATGCTCACTACCTGAAATGCGACCAACCACAGCGAGATGAGGGATACTTGCCCGAAAAAGTAAGGTAGCAAGTGAAAGACTTACACCCAGTACAATTCCACCTTCCAGTCCGAATATAATGACTCCGAATGCCGCACCTAATAATGATAGCGCATCGGCACGGTCATATGCCCACGCATTTCGGAATGCTTTGATATCCACCATGCTAATAGCCGCCACCACAATATTCGCAGCAAGAACAGCTAAAGGCAATCTAGCAAACCAGTGAGCAGCACCAACAACTATGACAATCATCGCTATTGCAGAAACGATACTTGCCAAAGGTGTCTGTGCTCCAGATGCTACATTTACAGCTGAACGTGACACGCCCCCTCCTGTCGGCATTCCTCCGTAAAAAGCTGCAACCAGATTAGAAGCCCCCAGCCCGACTAATTCAGCATTAGCATCAATACGCTCTTGGCGCTTGATTGCCAGAGCCTGAGCCATAGAAATCCCCTGCACCATGCCGATTACCGCCATCAATAGCGCTGGTACTTCGAGCGTTTTGATAGCGCTATAGCTCGGTAAAAAGAACGTAAACCCTGGCAAGCCTTCAACCAAACTACCTACTACTGACACGCCAACTTGTCCATCAAGATTGAAGTGAATCACCATCACGGTTGATATAAGAACAACCAGCAGAGGTGTTATACGAACGACAAAAGCTGCGCGTTCACGAGAGTAACCAAGTTGAGTGAGTATAGATGCCAAACCATACCTAGCAAAAATTAGAGTCACAAGCGCAGAGAGGCCTATCACTAATGTTGCACCATGACTGTGTGGCAGTTGTTGTAACAGCGCGGCTAATATTGCCCAAGTGTCTTCACTAGGTGTGGATATTCCCAAGAGAGACTTTAGCTGACTAATGACAATGAGCACTGACGCGCCTGAAATGAAACCGCTTATGACTGGCCTACTTAGCAATTGGGAAAGAAAGCCTAATCGAAGCACTCCAAAGATCAAAAGTAGCGCGCCTGAAATAAGAGAAAGACTAGCCGCGAGTATGATGTATTCTGGTGAGCCCGGCAACGCGATTGGACTCAACACTGTAAAGGTCATAATAGCAGTGATAGCAACAGGCCCTACAGCCTGAACCATACTACTACCCCAGATGGCATAAGCTATCACTGGGAATATGCTTATATACAAACCTACTTGAGGTGGCAATCCTGCCAGCAATGCATAAGCCAGACTTTGTGGAATCACCAGAACAGTAAATATTACCCCCGCAGTCAAGTCCGGAACTAGATTTTTACGTTGATAATCGATAAGCCAAATAGGCAGGATTTTTCTTAGAATATTCATGGTTAAATGTCGCTTAGAATTGCAGTCATTAAGTATGAAATGCACTTTACACCGAATGCATTAACTTAATAAATGGATTATTCTTATACAATTAACCGGTTAAATTGGTATTTGAATAATTTATGGCGATTAATATAGCCTATGCATATTGCTTTAAGACAGTTACAAGTTTTATTGCTATTACACAAAGTGGAGTGCATCCACAAATAAAACCCGCACCCTTTTAAATACAAGAAAGAACGTAAGATTTGGCTAAAAAATCCTCTCAAGCTTTATGTCCATGTGAAAGTGACATGCCCTACAGCACTTGCTGTGAACCTTACCATCTAGGCATAGCAGCACCAACGCCAGAAACACTGATGCGCTCACGCTATACAGCTTATGTACTTGGACTTGAGGATTATTTATTACAGACGTGGCACCCAGACTTCCGCCCAGTTAGTCTGGACTTAGCTGAGAATGAGCAAATCAAGTGGTTGGGTTTGCGAGTAAACCAGACTGCATTGACTAGCGAAAACACGGCTTCCGTGGACTTTATTGCACGTTATAAAATTAGGGGCAAAGCTGAGCGTATGCACGAACTTAGTCAGTTCGAGCTAATAGAAAACCACTGGTACTATCTGACAGGCGAAATGAAATAGCTTCCGTACGGCTCGACACTCTGCCGTCTGAATGATGCTTTAATTACTTCCGCCCTATCAGAATATCTACGGAGTGGACTGACCGTTATAATTCCCCAGCTTTCTTAGCATCTTCTCTAATATGGCGCGTGATAAAGGAGTAGAAAAAAACAAACATTCCTAAGATGAAAATAATAACCGCTATACTTTGCAGACCATAGTCAGTTGAAAACAGATTTAATAGCAAGTTCATGTTAAAAGTCCTTTAAGCGATAAAGAAATTCAGTAGCTCAATAGCTACTACATGAAGAATGCGCCTTTCAAATTGTCTATGTATTGACTTGAATCAAGTAAGCTTTAAATTTAACCCGTTTATAAACAAGGTTAATTTAGCTAGATATATTGGGTATCCAATTCCATGATTGATATCTCAGGTTTAAAGATTACTTTACGTGTAGCACTTATGTGCTACAATTAGCCTTATTCTGTAATAAGGACGAATCATGTCAACAACGACCATCCGACTGCCTAACGACCTTAAGTCTCGCGTTGCGGAGGCTGCGAAACGTGCCGGGACTACTGCACACGGTTTCATTCTGGAAGCTATTGCAGAAAAAACAGCTCAGGATGAAAAACGTGCAGACTTCGAAGCGGAAGCTGAGGGGCGCTATGCCAGAATTATTGCCTCAGGGGAGACTATCCCTTGGGCTGATATGCGCAATTATCTTAAAGCTAAAATTGATGGCAAGAGCATCTCTGCGCCAAAAAGCCGCAAGCTCGCACGTTAGACATGGCATCAATTGAACTTGCACCAGAGATTGGTGAGGATTTCCAACGCATACTTGACCACCCTATGGATTTTCAGGTGGAAAATCCGGGCCAGCGGATCGAGGAAATCATTGAAGCGATTAACATCCTCTCCAACAACCCACTCATAGGGCGTCCAGCAGCTTCTGGTCAGCGTGAACTGATTATCGGTCGCAAGTCTCACGGATACGTAGCGCTATATCGATATATCCAATATATCGATACGATTTTCGTCCTAGCTATCAGGAGCCAAAATGAGGCTGGATATGCCGATCGCGACTAAACAAAAAAATGAGCCTAAAATCGTATTCCATGATTGCCATCAATCATAGATGACGGATACCCGATAAATTATTTGATGCGTAGTTTGAGCTATGCCTTTTTAGACATAAACCCAAACTAGCTTGATTGACTAAACAGATTTACTTTACTCTACGCCTTGGCTCGCCAAGTAATCCTCGTAATTACCTGTAAAGTCGACGATACCATCGGCTTTAATCTCAATGATGCGCGTGGCGATTGAACTCACAAACTCTCGGTCATGGCTGACGAAGAACAATGTACCTTTGTATTTATCCAGCGCGGTATTCAGCGCTTCGATAGATTCCATATCCATGTGGTTAGTCGGCTCATCCATCAGCATGACATTGGTTCTGGCCAGCATCATTTTTCCGTAGAGCATGCGACCTTTTTCACCACCTGATAAGACTTTGACAGACTTTTTAGTGTCATCGCCACCAAACAACAAGCGACCGAGCATACTGCGTACCACTTGGTCGTCATCACCCGTTTGTCTGAACTTGGTCATCCATTCAAACAAATCTTCGCCATCTTCAAATTCATATTCATGGTCTTGCGCAAAGTAGCCGATGTTAGCTTTCTCTGCCCATTTAACTTCACCGTGCTTAGGCTCTAGGTCTCTTGCCAAGCAACGCAAGAATGTCGTTTTACCGATACCGTTTTCACCAATAATCGCGACTTTTTCACCGGCTTCAAACATCATGTCTACATCATTAAACAATGGCTTATCAAAACCATGACTGAGTTTTTTCAACTCTAGCGCATTGCGATACAACTTCTCACGTTCATCATATTCAAAGCGGATAAATGGATATTGACGGCTTGAAGGCTTAAATTCTTCAATCTTGATTTTATCAATTTGCTTGGCACGGCTCGTTGCCTGTTTGGCTTTAGAAGCATTTGCTGAGAAGCGACGTACGAAGTCTTGCAAGTCGGCCACTTGTTGCTTAGCTTTGGCATTGTCTTTAGCTTGTTGTGCACGCGCAGCAGTGCTGGCTTCCATGTAATCATCATAATTACCTGGATATACCGTGATTTTTCCATAATCCATATCGCAAGTATGCGTACAGACTTGATTCAAGAAGTGACGGTCATGCGAAATAATTACCATCGTACAATCACGATTATTCAGCACATCTTCTAACCAACGAATCGTGTTAATGTCCAAGTTATTGGTTGGCTCATCCAGCAGCAAAATGTCTGGATTAGCGAAAAGCGCTTGTACCAACAATACGCGCAACTTCCAGCCCGGTGCAACCGCACTCATCAGCCCGTTATGCTGCTCAATCGGTATACCCACACCCATCAACAACTCACCAGCGCGCGCTTCAGCAGTATAGCCATCATACTCAGCAAATACGCCTTCTAACTCAGCCGCACGCATGTAGTCTTCTTCAGTCGCCTCTAAATTCGCATAGATGGCATTTTTTTCTACATTCGCTTTCCACATTTGCTCATGACCCATCATCACCACGTCAATCACGCGCTGGTCTTCATAAGCGAATTGGTCTTGTTTCAAAAAGGCCATGCGTTCATGGCTATCAAGTGAAATATTTCCGGCGCTAGGTGTTAATACACCAGCCAGCACTTTCATATAAGTTGATTTACCGCAGCCGTTAGCGCCAATTAAACCGTAGCGATTATTATCGCCAAATTTAACAGAAACGTTTTCGAACAATGGCTTGGCGCCAAATTGTACGGTGATGTTGTTAGAAATTAACAAAATTTAAGACCTTAAAAAATGAACTGCAAAAAATCAATAATCCCGTGAAAATCACGGATAATCTATAGATAAAACTAAAACTTATTCTGAATAACGACTTCATCCATGGCCAATTGCCCACCGCGTGGCTGCGCCTCTTTTACCGCCTTGCCAACCACCACAAACATACTAGGAATATGATCTTCAGGCAGGTTCAGCAATTTAGCAACTGCATCAAAATCAAAACCATCCATTGCACAGGTATCGTAGCCCATTTCCTTTGCTGCCAGCATAATCGTCATAGCGGCCATGCCGCATGAACGCATCGCTTCATCACGTTGCACTTGTGCATTGTTAGCGTAATAGTGACCGATCATAGGTACAAGAATATCTGACGCCGCCTTAGGCGCATTTTGCCAATAGCGCTCTGGCTGCTTAGCCCAAGCATTTAAGTCTGCTGTGAGTACAATCAACAATGAAGCTTCTTGCACCTGCGCCTGATTCCAGCTTACCGCACGTATTTGATGACGCAATACCGGATCTGTCACCACAACAAAGCGCCAATTTTGAATGTTAAAAGCTGTTGGCGATAACATTGCCAATGACAAAAGCTGATCTATTTCTGCTTGTGTCATTTTATGTTCGGTATCGTAGGCTTTAATCGAGCGACGTGTTTCAATCGCGGTACTGACGTTCATGCTATATTCCCTAATCACTAAATGCTTGATTTTTATCGTTATCTACTTAACTAATTACAGGTGTAATTAATTTCTAAAATTTCCAGATTCAAATCGCCTGCCGGACGCTTCCAACTCACAGAATCACCCACTTTATGCCCAATCAAAGCATGCGCGATTGGAGAGGCCCAGCTAACCTTATTCAAATCCATATCGGCTTCATCTTCACCCACAATAGTGAATTGATGGGGATTCCCTTCCTCATCTTCAACCTGTACCGTAGCACCGAACAAAACCGTGTCTTTAGGTTGCGTGACAGGGTCAATCAAAATCACATTACCTAAACGTGCTTCAAGATAACGTAAGTCACGCTCTAAAGCGCCTAAACGCTGCTGCGTGATAGGATCCTCTTTACCGGGTGTTAATTTCTGATGCTCTTGCTCTAACTGCACCGCTTGCGCCTGTAATTGCGCCAAACCGGCAGGCGTCACATAGTTCGGCAATCCACTTAATGGTCGCTCAGGTAAGTCCGTGCCGGCAAGCTCAAGATCATCTTCCTTAACAAATCCACGACTCATGATGTCTTATTCCCACTCAATCGTAGCGGGCGGCTTACCTGAAATATCATAGACCACGCGGTTAATGCCACGCACTTCATTGATAATTCTATTTGAAGCTCTACCCAATAAATCATAAGGCAGCTCAGCCCAATGTGCAGTCATAAAGTCACTGGTGACTACGGCACGCAAAGCGACTACGTAATCGTAAGTACGGCCATCTCCCATTACACCCACAGACTTCACAGGTAAGAACACTGCAAACGCCTGACTGGTAAGGTCATACCAAGTTTTGCCTGATTTTTGGTCAACGGTATTACGCAGTTCTTCGATAAAAATTGCATCGGCACGGCACAATAATTCTGCAAATTCTTTTTTAACTTCACCAAGAATACGCACACCTAAACCTGGGCCCGGGAAAGGATGGCGATAAACCATATCATGCGGCAAGCCAAGTGCTACGCCTAGTTCACGAACTTCATCCTTAAACAAATCGCGCAATGGTTCAAGCAGTTTTAAACCCAGTGTTTCTGGTAAGCCGCCCACGTTGTGATGGCTCTTGATCGTTACCGCTTTTTTAGATTTAGCACCGCCTGATTCAATCACATCTGGGTAAATCGTACCTTGTGCCAACCATTTTGCATTCGATAATTTTTTGGCTTCAGACTGAAACACTTCAACAAATTCACGGCCGATGATTTTACGTTTAGCTTCTGGGTCAGTCACGCCATGCAAATGCCCCATAAACTGGTCAATCGCATCCACATGAACCACTTTGGCGTGTAAACGGCCAGCAAACATTTCCATGACCATTTTGCCTTCATCAAGGCGCAATAGACCGTGGTCAACAAAAACACAGGTCAATTGATCACCAATGGCACGGTGAATCAACGCCGCGGCAACGCTAGAATCCACGCCACCAGACAAGCCAAGAATCACCTCTTCATCACCAACTTGCGCCTTGATTTTAGCCACAGCTTCAGCAATGTGATCTTTCATCACCCAATCCGGTTTAGCCGCGCAAATTTCCAATACAAAACGCTCTAGAATTGCTTGGCCAAGCTTGGTGTGCGTCACTTCAGGGTGAAACTGCACGCCATAGAATTTACGTACTTCATCGGCAAAAGCGGCGATTGGCGTAGTGTCGTTACTTGCAATCACTTTAAATTCTGGGGGCAATTCAGTCACTTTGTCACCGTGACTCATCCACACATCCAGCAAGCCATGACCTTCAGCATTAGTGCTATCTTGAATATCGCGGAACAAGGCAGAATGACCACGCGCACGAATTTGCGCATAGCCGAATTCACGTTTATGACCTGCCTCTACACGGCCGCCTAGTTGCTGTGCCATGGTTTGCATACCATAGCAAATACCTAAAACAGGTACACCAAGCTCAAACACCGCTTGCGGCGCTTTATCGGTTTCTTCCTCATAGACACTTGCATGACTACCAGAAAGAATAATGCCGTCAGCACCAAAGCTACGAACAAAGTCGTCAGTCACGTCACAAGGGTGAATCTCACAGTAAACATGCGCTTCGCGCACACGGCGTGCGATAAGCTGAGTAACTTGTGAGCCGAAATCGAGAATTAAGATTTTTGAATGAGACATTTTTTAGCCACAGAGAACCACAAAGACCACAGCGCCAGAGATTGACTCTCTGCGACTGTGGTCTGCGTGGATAGAGTTGAGATTAAATCGAACTAATCAACACGATAGTTCGGCGCTTCTTTTGTGATTTGCACATCATGTACATGAGACTCACGCATACCGGCTGAAGTGATTTGAACAAATTCAGCACGTTCACGCATTTCAGTAATATTGCTTGCGCCTACATAGCCCATAGAAGCACGTAAACCGCCCATTAACTGATGAATCACAGCCAGCACACTGCCTTTGTAAGGCACGCGACCTTCAATACCTTCTGGCACTAATTTATCAGCATTGCCGTTATTGTCTTGGAAGTAACGGTCGCTAGAGCCTTTTTCCATCGCGCCAATAGAACCCATGCCACGGTAAGACTTGTATGATCGACCTTGGAACAATTCAATTTCACCCGGTGCTTCCTCAGTACCAGCAAACATACCACCCAGCATGACGCTATAAGCCCCTGCTGCGATTGCTTTTGAAATGTCGCCAGAGAAGCGAATACCACCGTCTGCAATGAATGGAACACCTGTCCCTGCTAAAGCTTTTTCTACGTTCGCAATCGCACTAATTTGCGGCACGCCTACACCAGCCACAATACGTGTTGTACAGATTGAACCTGGCCCTATACCAACTTTAACACCATCAGCACCAGCATCAACCAAAGCCAAGGCAGCAGATGCGGTAGCAATATTGCCGCCAATCACTTCAATATGCGGGAAGTTCTTTTTCACCCAAGTCACGCGGTCCAGCACGCCTTGTGAGTGACCATGTGCAGTATCTACCACGATCACATCCACACCAGCGTCAGACAATGCAGCAACGCGGTCTTCAGTACCCTCGCCCACGCCAACAGCCGCACCAACACGCAACCTGCCTTTAGCATCTTTGCATGCGTAAGGATGGTCTGTAGATTTTTGAATATCTTTAACTGTAATCAAGCCTTTGAGTGTGTCATGCGCGTCAATGACTAGCACACGCTCAAGTCTGTATTGATGCAATAAGCGAATAACTTCATCTTTAGCAGCACCTTCACGAACTGTTACCAGTTTTTCGCGAGGTGTCATGATGTTTTTAATCGGCTGATCCAGATTGGTTTCAAAGCGCAAATCTCTATTGGTCACAATGCCAACGATTTTGCCGTCATCAACCACTGGAATGCCTGAGATTTTATGTAATCGTGTCAGCCCAAGCACGTCACGAACTGTCATGTGACTTTGAATCGTAATTGGATCATTCACCACACCAGACTCGAAACGCTTAACACGTGCAACGTGCGCAGCCTGTTTCATAATAGTCATGTTTTTGTGAATGAAGCCCAGACCACCTTCTTGTGCAAGTGCGATAGCCAGCGGCGCTTCAGTCACGGTATCCATCGCAGCGGATAGAAGCGGGATATTGAGTTGAATGTTGCGAGTGAGTTGTGTCGCGAGAGAAACCTCGCGTGGCAGCACGTTAGAGTGCGCTGGCACTAATAAAACGTCATCGAAGGTGAGAGCTTGTTGCAATAAACGCATGCGTAAATCCTTGTACCCAAAACGAAATTATACAGATTTCAAGTTAAAGGCGCGAGAGCCATTAGCATAAAATTTGTAAAAAATGTAATTTAACTAACCTTGTTTCAATCAAAAACACGCCTAATACAATCGACATCACATCAAATTCACTTAAAAACCAAACAAACTACGCACCGATGCGCTTTAAGTTGATCGGCATAGGGGGCGGCAGTTAGCCGCGCCCCTGCCACACCACCTGGCATGCGGGTCCGCACCAGGCGGTTCGAGAAGTTGAGGTCATGTGAGTCTGGGTATTCCAAGATTGTCGAAGTATTTGACAGTGAGGACTCTATTCAGTCCCGCCTCACTGTGTCCCCACCAATGCCCAGCACCACCAGCAACTTGTGCGGCCAACTCATGAGTAGCGCCTAGGCTTCTCAGGCGACTGTAAACAGTCGTTCCAATACGCCAATGCTTGAGCTGGATAGCACGGAGCCGGTGTCGCGTCCATGAGTCTAAATCTTTGAACGTTTGAGGCGTTTGCGCGAGTCGGAAGTAAGACTTCCAACCAGGCAGATACTCCTTCATTTGTTCAGCGATCTGAACCATGCCTTTGCCACCAACCCGTCGTGTGATGAGCCGTATGCGTTGTTTGAACGTGTCGAGCGCCTTAGGCGCGACGGCAATCTTTACCGTGTCCTTTGACCATCGCCGTAGGCAGTAGCCAAGGAATTTTCGGCCAAAGACTGGTCCCACTTCAGTTTTCTTCTCGTTCACCTTCAGGTGAAGCTTTTCGTAAAGCTTTCTCAGCGACAACAACACGCGCTCGCCCGCCTTCTGACTGCGAACGTAAACGTTGCAATCATCAGCATAGCGTGCAAAGCGATGCCCCCGCCTTTGCAGGTCTTGATCCACTTCGTCCAACAGCACATTAGCCAGAAAAGGCGAGAGCGGCCCGCCTTGCGGTGTGCCTTCCGACCTGTTCATGACCACGCCACCCGCCATGATCCCTGCCTGCAGATAATGTCGAATCAGCCGCAGGACGGCCTTGTCGGCAATGCGCTTGGCAAGCCTGTCCATGAGAATGTCATGATTAACCCGATCAAAGAACTTCTCCAAGTCCACGTCAACTACCACACGGAAACCTTCCTGCGCACATCGTTGTGCTTGAAGCACTGCATCATGCGCACTCCGGCCAGGGCGAAAACCATAGCTGAATTCAGAGAATGTCGGATCAATCATTGGCTGTAGAACTTGTAGCAAAGCCTGCTGAATCAGCCGATCCAGAACCGTTGGAATACCTAATTCCCGCATGCCACCTGTCGGCTTTGGAATTTCAACGCGGCGCACGGCTTGAGGCCGATATGTCCCGTTTAAAAGCTCTAGCCGAATCCGCGACCAGTGAGTTTTAAGATATTCTGGTGTTTCTTCAATCGTCAATCCATCGACGCCTGCACTACCTTTATTGGCTTTGACGCGTTTCCACGCCGCTACCATGTTCTCACGCGATAGGACTTGCGTTAGCAAATCGTCTCGCCCCAAGCCTTCTTGTTGTAGACACGCCGAGCGTGCTTCATCACGAGCCACTTTGGCGCGGGTTTCACCCGTGCCAGTTGCGACCCGCCCTGGTTTCCCAGACTTCTGATGCGATGCATTTCCAAGTGTCATAACTTCCAGCTCTCCTTCTCGTTCGGCCCTTGACTGGTTACCCAGCTACTACGGCCTCTGCTGACTTCTCGCACCGGCTTTCGCCATCGCCCTTTCAGGCGTGAAGCGAGATCTCCCCAGGTAAGAACGCGATCCTTCCCCGCACAACCGCCAGATCTACGCAACTTCACATTGACCACAAAAGCTTTGCAATGACGTGCTTGCTCGCCTTGATCCATCACGCCTCGTATCTGATTCTTGTTCATCGGCTCACGGTTTCTTTCCACGCTTCCTTCCCACGCTCAGTCACCCTTGCGCAGTTGCGCTTCCATTCGCTCGCTGTGGCCAGCTCACGAGAGGATTTTCACCTCCAAGATCGCGCCCATGCTGGGCGCACACATCCTCCCCGCCCTAAAAAGCGAGGATTCCTACAGGTTCACGCGATGACTTGCGGATACCTTCGGTGGGTTCGTGCTTCACAGTGCGGTCTTGTTGCCCCGTCACTCCACACGCTAACACGGCATGTCCTGCCGCTAATATATTGATTGCACCTACTAAGTCAGCATTTTCTGCATAGCCACATACCACACACTCGAACTTTGCTTGTGTGAGGCGGTTTTCTTTGGCTACGTGGTGACAGTTCGGGCACGTGCGGCTGGTGTTGCGCGGATTCACCGCCATCACACTGCCACCAGCCCATGCTTGCTTGTATTCAAGCTGCCGCCTAAACTCAAACCAGCCTTGGTCTAGGATAGAGCGATTCAAGCCTGACTTGGCTTTGATGTTCCGTCCCTTAGCTTCCATCGTGCCTTTGGCACTCTTGCTCATATTACTAATCTGCAAATCTTCTATCACTGTCATGGCGTGGTTTTGGCTGATGATGCTAGTCGTTTTGTGCAGGTAGTCTTTCCTGATATTGGCAATCGTGCTGTGGAGCTGGGTAATTCTGCCTTTCTGCTTTTTCCAATTACTGCTGAATTTAACCTTGCGGCTTAATGCGCGTTGATAGCGAGCGAGTTTGTCTTGTTTTTGTTTGAGGCTATTCACGGCCGCAAATACCTTGCCGTCACTGAGCGTGGCAAAACGCGCAATGCCTACGTCCACACCAATGATGCTGGTTGATGGATGTTCTGGTTGTTCAACCTCGCGCTCGGTTTGAATGGATATATACCACTTGCCACATTTTTGTGAGACGGTGATGTTTTTAGCAGCACCCAACATCTCACGGCTATTGCGGTAGCGTATCCATCCCAACTTAGGTAGAAAGATGCGGCTGTTGTGTTCCTCAATTTTGAAGCCTTGCGGGAATTTAAAGCTGTCGCTCACACCTTTCTTTTTAAATTTAGGAAAGTCGGCGCGTTTGGCAAAGAAGTTTCTGAAACTAGATTCTAAGTTCTTGAGTGATTGTTGCAATGTTTGGCTTGGTGCATCTTTTAGCCAAGGCAACTCACTCTTCCATTGCGGTAATAGGTTGGCTATTTTAGTGTAGCCAAACTTGAATGTATTGTCTGCTTGATATTGCTCATTTTGCCATGCCAAAGCCTTGTTATAGACCACACGGCAACAGCCTGCATATTGACGCATGGCGCGGGATTGCTCACCGTTCGGCATAAGTTCAAACTTGTAGGCTTGCAGGCGTTTCATGGTTTTATTATATGATTCGCCAATATATTGATCAACAACAAACACCGCATTGAACGGCTACGCCGTTCGCGCTTACATCCCAGCCTGAAGGAGGAGGTTTTACGCGCTAACCGATAAATTGTAGCAACGTTCAAATTGGGATATAGTGTTTTTAATATTTAATAATTGGCACACTATCAATATTCTTATGCCTGAAGATTCAGCTCAGCTATATAAACCAATACGTGAGTTTTGGGTGAGGCTTTCCAACCCAACGTCAGAGGTGCTAGGTAAGTCAATTTTATCTTTATTGGTGTTGGCCGAGACTGTTGTTTGTATCTTTTGGATCATCACTTTATCTGATTTAGGCGATGGCTATGCGATGATGGCTGCCGTGCCTTATGTGTATCTAATCGTTTCTTACGTGAGCTTATTTATATTCTATCGCTTCAAGCGGTTTGAATATTTCACCTTTACTCAGTTGGTTATGCTGCTTGTGATGCCATTCTTTATGCAGTGGGCAATCGGTGGTTTTGCAGCCTCGAGTGGTGTAGCAATCTGGGCGATTCTGTCACCAGTAGGCGCATTAATGATACTCGGTACTCGCCAATCAACGTCTTGGTTTCTACTTTTTGTCGGCTTGGCTTTTATTTCATGGAGGCTTAATCATTATTTTGCTGGCAATGCTATGCCCATTCCGACAAATGTCAAAAATGCCTTTTTCTTAATGAATATTACTGGCACAGCCTCAATATTGTATGGCGTATTGCGCTATTTTCAGGCACAAAAAGAGCGAGTGATGATCTCACTAGAGCTTGAACAAGCAAGGTCAGAGAAGTTACTACTCAACATATTGCCTGCGCCAATAGCAGAGCGTCTTAAATCTAATGATATGCGAATCGCAGATTATTATGAGTCTGTGACAGTGATGTTTGCCGACTTGGTTAATTTCACACAAATTTCAGAGCATATGCCGCCATCTCAATTGATTGATTTGTTGTCGCAAGTATTTTTACGCTTTGATGAGTTGGCTGAAAAGTATCAAGTGGAAAAGATTAAAACAATAGGTGATGCTTATATGGTGATTTCTGGCGCTCCTGTTGCTTGTGACGATCATGCGCATCGTATTGCGGCAATGGCAATAGAGATGAAATCCGGATTGCAGGAAGTCGCAGTTAAGGTCGGGATCGATTTGCATATGCGTATCGGCATTAATACAGGATCTGTAGTTGCGGGAGTGATAGGCAGTAGTAAGTTTAGCTATGACTTATGGGGAGATACTGTTAATTTGGCTAGTCGCATGGAAGAAACCTGTATGACAGATGCGATTCAGATCACGCAACAAACACGACATGCTCTCAATGATAAGTACGCATTTACTGCAAGATATAATGTTGAGGTGAAAGGTAAAGGTGTTTTGGATACTTATATCTTATTAGGATATAAGTAGTTCGCGGGTGAAAGAGGTAATTTACATGCGCATGTAAATGCACAAGAGTCTATTATCTGTCGTATAATGCCTGCGCTTTCGGAAGAGTGGATGAGCGGTTTAAGTCGCACGCCTGGAAAGCGTGTTTAGGCTAATAGCCTAACGCGGGTTCGAATCCCGCCTCTTCCGCCACAGACACACTAAAAGCCCATGATTTAATGGGCTTTTTTATTGCCCACTCTTATTCAACTATTAAAATGACTATCAAATATAAGAGTCGGTTGAATGTGGAAAGATCATCATGTTGTGTTTCTATATCTACGTATTGATCATAATTGTGATTGGGTAAGTTGAAATAAAATCATTTCACCTTTATACAGTATCAACTTAATTTAGGTCTAAGATTTTTCCTAATTAAAATAAGCATTTCACCAATATATTCATATTGACAACTCATATAACATGAATTTTATTGGCAAAAATAATTCGCCATATTTTATAAAGTTTTCTAATGCTTTAGATATTGGCTTACAGCCGACTTTATGAATGACGCCTCTGTCAGAAATGTATGAAAATCTGCATGCCTGTTGGGTTTGCGGATTTTTTTATAGGCTTTACCTACCTGATATTTGACCTGCCCCCAATAACACTACCACCAGATTCTGAAAAAAGTCCGTTTAAAAATCATATTACTTGCCTTAGTTTCTGCGCATAGATTGCAGGTGGGATTCGCCCACAACTACTATGCGGCCTAACT
>DAIDAH010000210.1 GCA_027310735.1 Methylotenera sp.
GTAGAGCCACCAGAGCTGGAAATGCGGGTTGCCATCTTATTAAAGAAAGCAGAAGCTGTACATTTAGATCTTTCTGAAGACGTTGCATTTTTTATCGCTAAACAAATTAGATCTAGTGTACGAGAGTTAGAAGGTGCGCTGAACCGTATTATAGCTATGTCTAAATTTACCGGACATGCCATTGATGTACATTTAGCTAAAGATGCTTTACGTGATTTAATTGCAGTTCGTGGTAGACAAGTAACTATGGAAAATATTCAAAAAACCGTAGCTGATTACTACAAAATTAAGGTAGCTGAAATGTATAGTAAAAAGCGATCACGTAATTTTGCACGTCCGCGGCAAGTTGCAATGGCTTTATCTCGTGAACTAACTAATCACAGCTTTCCTGAAATAGGGGAGGCTTTTGGTGGCAGACATCATACGACCGTGATGCATGCCTGTGATGAAATTGATTTATTAAGACAAAATGATCCAACAATTGCTAGAGATATTAGTTTTTTAGTGCAAGTGATTCGAGACTAAAAGATTAATTAAATATTAAAATAATGTATGTAAAGCTAAGGATTTCTTGTGGATAGAATTAGTATAAGTATGCATTTAATAAAAACGTAAAATTTACTCAACAATTAATCCACAGTAGATTATGTAGTTTCTAAGACAGAAATATAAGAAATAACTAACTGATTAAATAGATAAATAATCAGTTATCCACAAAAAGATACACTATTACTATTGTTATTATTTATATATATATTATTTAGGTTATAAAGATGAATATTAAAATCAATCGCGAAACGTTATTAAAACCACTTAGTTCTGTCGCTAGCATTGTTGAAAAAAGACATACGTTGCCAATACTTTCTAATCTATTATTAGAAGCTAAAGAAAATAAAATTCATCTCACTGCCACAGATTTAGAAATGCAGATTTCATTATCAGTAGATAGCGCTACAGATGGTGATTTTTCAACAACGATAGCTGCAAAAAAATTACTTGATATTTGCAGAACTTTGCCTGATAGCTCTGATATCAATATGTCAACAAATGATAGCCGCATAACTTTAAAAGCAGGGAAGAGCCGTTTTAATTTACAAACATTACCAGCTGCTGATTATCCAGTAATGTCAAAAACACAAGGTGAGAGCACTGTAGTTGCTATAGGACAAAAACAATTAAAAGAATTACTTAAACAAGTTGAGTTCGCGATGGCTCAACAAGATATACGCTACTATTTGAACGGTTTATTGTTTGAAATAAATGCTAACCGTTTAAATATTGTAGGTACTGATGGTCATCGTTTAAGTTTTACATCTACAGAATTAAAACAAAACTATGAGAAACAAGAACTCATCCTTCCTCGTAAAACTGTTATTGAGTTAATTAAATTATTGGACGATAGTGAAGAAGATGTGCTGGTAGAAATGGCTAATACTCAGGTGAATTTTAGTTTTGGGAATATCAAACTAATCTCTAAAGTTATTGATGGTAAATTTCCTGATTACAATCGTGTAATACCTGTTGGTCACCAAAATACATTTACTACAGATAGGTTGAGTGTCTTGTTGGCTATGCAACGAGCTTCTATTTTATCAAATGAAAAGTATCGTGGAATTCGTATGGTATTAAGTAATAACAATTTAAAATTAATTAGCACGAATAGTGATCAAGAAGAAGCAGAAGAAGAGTTAGAAGTTAATTACAGCGGAGATACATTAGATATTGGTTTTAATGTTACCTATTTAATCGATGTATTGAACAACACAAATAGTGAGCAAGTAATATTCTCTTTTGCTGATGCTAATAGCAGTTGCTTAATAACGATACCTACCAATACAAATTACAAATACGTTGTTATGCCAATGCGTATTTAAATTAATATGTTTCACACATTAAAAAGTGAATTATGTTTCACGTGAAACATAATTCACTTTTTAATAAAAGACTTAAATTTACTGACATAAAATATATTTTTAATTAAAGTATTATTAAAAATAACTTATATAAAGACAAATAGCATGCCTGAAAATAAAGCAATATCACCTGAATACGATTCATCCAGCATTAAAATTCTAGAAGGGTTAGATGCGGTACGTAAGCGCCCAGGTATGTATATTGGTGATACATCTGACGGTTCAGGTTTGCATCATATGGTGTTTGAAGTGTTAGATAATGCGATTGATGAAGCATTAGCAGGGCATTGTAATGATATTAAAGTCACCATTCATGTCGATAACTCTATTAGCGTTACAGATAATGGTCGCGGTATTCCAACAGATATTAAATATGATGACATTAAAGCGGTAAAACGTTCGGCAGCAGAAATTGTAATGACGGAATTACACGCTGGTGGTAAGTTTGATCAAAATTCCTACAAAGTGTCAGGTGGTTTGCATGGTGTAGGTGTTTCTGTAGTGAATGCATTGTCTGATTGGTTGCGCTTAAAGATTTATCGTAATGGTGAAGTGCATCAAATGGAGTTTCAACGTGGCGTGCCAATGGCACCGTTAGTTCAAACGGGTAAAACTGATAAGCGTGGCACTGAAGTACACTTTTTAGCTTCTACAGATACTTTTGGTCTAGTTGAATATCACTTTGAAATTTTAGCGAAACGTATCCGTGAATTGTCATTCTTAAACAACGGTGTGAAAATTGAGTTAATTGACCAGCGTAATGGTAAAAGTGAAAACTTTGCTTATTCCGGTGGTATCAAAGGTTTTGTGGAATACATGAATCGCAGTAAAACTGTACTCCACCCAAAAACATTTTACGCAATGGGTGAAAAAGACGGTATGACAATTGAAGTCGCCATGCAATGGAATGATTCATATAGTGAAACAGTGCAATGCTTTACCAATAATATTCCGCAACGCGATGGAGGCACTCACTTAACTGGCCTACGTACAGCAATGACACGTACTTTAAACCAGTATATTGAACAAAGTGAGATGGCGAAAAAAGCAAAAGTAGAAACTACTGGTGACGATATGCGTGAAGGTATTACTTGTGTGTTGTCAGTTAAAGTGCCTGATCCTAAGTTTTCATCTCAAACCAAAGATAAATTGGTTTCAAGTGAAGTGCAACCAGTAGTATCTGAAGTAGTATCAGCAAAATTAGCAGAGTTTTTACAAGAAAACCCAGCAGATGCAAAAATCATCTGCGGCAAAGTGGTTGAGGCCGCACGTGCGCGAGAGGCGGCACGTAAAGCCCGTGAAATTACACGTCGTAAAGGGGTAATGGACACAATGGGCTTGCCAGGTAAGTTAGCAGACTGCCAAGAACGCGACCCAAGCAAATGCGAAATTTACTTAGTTGAGGGGGACTCTGCGGGCGGTTCAGCCAAGCAAGGTCGTGATCGTAAGTTCCAAGCGATTCTGCCGCTCAAAGGTAAAATCTTAAACGTAGAAAAAGCGCGCTTTGATAAGTTACTAGGCTCACAAGAGATTGCAACACTCATTACAGCCCTCGGCACCAGTATAGGTAAAGCCGACTTCAATGCAGAAAAATTACGCTACCACCGCATTATTATCATGACGGATGCGGACGTTGATGGTGCGCATATCCGTACCCTGCTACTCACATTCTTCTATCGCCAAATGACGGAACTTGTAGAACGCGGACATATTTACATTGCACAGCCACCGCTATACAAAGTGAAACAAGGTAAAGATGAACGTTATTTAAAGGACCAACAAGAGTTGGATCATTATCTACTACAATCTGCACTCAAAGGCGCGCAACTAATTACTAAAACAGATGGTGCTAGCATTACAGGTGAACCATTAGCAGAAATCGCTAAACAAATGGTATTAACCGAAGCTGTAATTCGCCGCATATCATCACACTATGATGAAAGCGTATTGCGTGCTATGCAAGATTTAGGTGAGTTAAGCATCAGTACTAAAGAATCAACAGAAGAAGCAGCGGCTAAATTACGCCCAATTTTAGGTGCAATTGGTTCTGAAGTGATTGTTGCTTTTGACCAAGAAACCAGCGCCTATCGTTTAGAAGTCAATAAATACGTGCATGGTAATTTGCAGTGCTGTGTCATTAATGCAGAATTCTTAGGCTCAGGTGATTACCGTCAAATTAGCCGCATGTCAGTCATGCTACAAGGCTTGCTAGGCGAGGGTGCTATGATTAAACGTGGTGAAAAAGAGCAAGCCGTCACCACCTTTAAACAAGCGCTAGACTGGTTATTAGACGAAGCTAAACACAACCTCAATATCCAGCGCTATAAAGGCTTGGGCGAAATGAACCCTGAACAGTTGTGGGAAACGACCATGGATCCAACCGTGCGCCGCTTACTCAAAGTACAGATTGATGATGCAATTGCCGCAGATGAAATCTTTACAACCCTAATGGGCGACAATGTGGAACCAAGACGCGCATTTATTGAAAATAACGCTTTAGGTGCAAATAATCTGGATATTTAAGTTTTTGTAGGTTCTCTCTGATTTCTAGATTTTTCCCAAATTTCTAGATTTTTACTTTTTTGAAAGGGTATTGGATTTTACCAATACCCTTTATATTTTCTAGTAATATTAAATTAGAATTAATGAAATATGATATTAATCTGCTAAAACCAAACACATCAATACCTAATAAAAACAGAATAACGAGAAAAAATGATTACAGGTGAGTTGACCTGCCCCCAATAACAC
>DAIDAH010000211.1 GCA_027310735.1 Methylotenera sp.
AAAGAAAGTTTTTTAGATTGACTCTTTGTTCTTTCATATCGGCTATTTTTGGATGTGGCTAGTTGGCGTAAAACCTGCATGTGTTGAATTGAATTCATACTTGAAATATTCATTTTTAGTCCTCCTTGAATCTACTTGTAAAAGTAAATTCGCTTGAGTTTTAATGACAACTGAAATATCCAGCGATTTAAAAAATGCGGCGATCTAAAGTTCAGTGTCAAGAATTTTGTCTTAGTAACCATGGTCATTATCACAACCCCAACATGTCTGAGCGTACAAACCCATAATCAAATAATTCTGCATCTGTTAGCGGGCGATAGGTATCTACCAGATTGCGTGCGGTTACAGCTTCATTTGGTTTTAATAACGGTGATTCACGGTCAAAGCCTTGTCCGACTACTGCAAATACAATGCCATTCCAGTCAGCGTCAAACTCAGACCTATTCATAATGCGATTTCCTAAAGCTGGATCAGCAATATAGGCTTTGTCTGCTGAGGCCTTTTTGAGTACAACAAAATGTTTATAGCCTTTGTAATTTAGCAAGACGATGGTAGGTATGTGGATTTTTTCCAAGGTGCCAGGCTTAACGTTATAGCCGCGCCCTCTCATACCGATACTCTGTGTATATTTTTTGATGTCCAGTAGTGAAAATCCTTTCTGGCGCACTACGTCTACATCACTTACTTTTAGTAGACCTTCAATGACATTGTCTTCGGTGATATTCTGGTTGTAAGCATATTTTAAAATGGTTGCTAAAGCTGCAGCACCGCAGCTAAAGTCGGTATGTTGTGGCACCATGTCAACATACTTAAGTTCTCGCATGCTGAGGATATTCTTATGGATGACACCGCCACCAGGAATAACACCTCCAAATGAAATGTCGGCAGCCAACGCTTGTGAGATTTGAGTACTCAAACCAAACGTAATGAGTATGCTGAATATCAGGGTTTTTAAGAGTGTTTTATTGAGTAACATCGCAACGCTCCTCGACACTTTATTATTGCAATAGAGGGTAAGTAAATCTCAGCTAGATGTACTCTAGCCGAGATTTACTTCATAGCCTTTTGAGCTATCTATAGATGAAACTAAACTCTAGTGAAGAACTAAAGGCTCGCCACCAGAGCCGCCGCCAGTGCCTGTGCCAGCTTGTGTTGCAGAGATTGCCAAGCCATTAAACTGTTGGTTATTAGTTCCTGCCGCAATGTTTACACCAATATTGCCGCTAGCGCCTGCTAAAGTATTATCAGCCAAGCTTGCAGTATTGGTAGTTACTAGATTTACAGCAACCACCACTGGTACTTGACCAGTCACTGTTCCGCTTAAAGCAACATCACCAGAGTTACTGAAACCTAAGCTACCGCCGCTATAGGAGCCAGTATTGTCAAAAGCTAAGCCGCCAATTGGTGTGCCTGCGGAGTCGTTACCACGAATTGGGTTATTAACCGCACCTTGAGCTTGTCCATCAAGGTCAAAGTGGCCAGTTTGAGAGCCAGCAGGGTGAACATTGCCAGTCCACATATCTGGGTAAATGTTGTTGGCTTGATAAGACTGACCTGATGTTGAACCGCCACTGTATGTGCCAGAACCACTACCGCCGTATGTACCGCCAGCATTTAAAGCCAAGCTTACATTACGATACTCAACAGTTTCAGTATGAATTGGACTATTAGTCGTGTTGTTAGCACCATTCATTTGATCTGCCTTTACAGTAGCCGTCGCCATGCGAGCAACAGCTACTGATGCAGCTAGGTCATTTTTCTGTTGGTTACTATTACCTGCAGAAATATTGACGCCAATATTGCCTGATGCATTTTGCAGTGAAGTACCACCCAGTGAAGCCGTGTTTGTATTGCCATCATTGCTGGTTGAGTTATGCATAGCGGCTTGTTGAGCAAACACCTCTGCATCTGATGAGCCAAATACAAAGCTGGCATCTGCAGCAGAAAGTGCTGCAGAGTTGGCTTGCTGATTGTTGTCACCGGCTGTCACGTTAACACCTATATTGCCAGATGCATTAGTGAGCACGTTAGCCCCCACGGTGGCAGAATTGGTGACTTGAGTGTTTGACACTTCATTGTCAGTACTTACCTGTCCATCATTCACCACTGCCATAGAGCTAGCGTCTACATAAATAGCGCCATCTACATTGACGGTACCCTTTGTCGTTACATCTTGTTTAACACTAATATCTTTTTTAATGCTGACAGGGTCATGGTAGTTGCCACCATCAGGACCACCGTCATTGTTGCCTGAAGCGAAGGCGACTGGCGATAGAAACATTGCGGCCACTGCCAACGCAATTGGGGTATTTTTAAATTGTAATTTCATGATATTCTCCGATTAAGGTTGGTTTATAAAACTGAAAACTACGGTTTTGCACCCAGTTGCACCTGAAGCGCAAAGTTATTGGCCGTGCTGTTTCCCGACCCTGCCGATTGGTTAACCTGAACTAGCCCGTGTGCACCATCAAATGCAGTATCACTGATAGATACTGTTTGATGACTCTTGCTAGTTCCTGTGCCTATCGGTGCTGCATTTGAGGTGGTAGCCGAAAGCACGCTCTCTGCTACCACCTCATCAAAACCCAAAGCAAACGCAGCACCATTGGCTTGTGCATTACCAACGCCACTTGTCTGATTCACCGAAATCAAGCCTGAGCTATTCGCAAAGACATTGCCTCCGATGGTTGCGATTGCGACATCTGGCAAGTTGCCCTGCCGTGGGTCTGTCACTTGAGTGCCGCCAACTAGTCCGATAGTCGGGCCGCCTTGGGCACCCAATGCCACTGCTGCGGCATTGGCTTGGGTATTTGAATCTCCTGCTGCCATGTTCACGGCAAAACGACCACGAACACTATTTAAAGCATTACTATCAATCACGCTCTGAGTCACATAACTAGGCAAATCTGGCGTAGCGTCTTGTGCTATCGCAGAACCTGTATGTAATACATAGGGTGCTATCAGTAACGTTGAAACTAAAATTGTTAATCTACTCATCACAATCTCCTTACTGCCCACTACTATGCATAATCGAGCCTGTCAAATTACTTAAGGCGCCTGTTGCATTCACTATTTCATTTGCAATATGACCTGTAACACCACCAATGCCAGCATCAATAGTACCGGTCAAGTTTGTAGCTATAGGCTGGATGCCCGTTGAACCGCTTAATCCGTGGTCACTGAATTGGGTATTAGAAAGTCCTGTACTATCAATTTGCTTAGTTAGCGAACCCATAGCTTGTGGAGACCCAGAGGATACTGTTGCAAATTCAGCATCACTTAGCTCAGTTGAATGAAGTCTTGGCTGCTGTCCATTAATGGCTTGATGGACTTTGTCATCTGGAGAGGTGTCAATTGAGATAGCGCTACCTAACGCACCATCGCGGTAAGCAGGCCTAGCCGGAACCACACGCTCTAATACAACAACACCATCACCAGCCATCGCTGGAACTGCCGAAAGACCTTCCATCACAATGAACAATGCAGATGAAATCACAACGTCCATATTTTTTATGTGTGCATAGTTATTCATCGCATTGCCCCAATTACTTTCGGTTAACTGTCAACGTCACAGCCTGTAAATTATTACTGCTACTGCCAATTGAGTTCTGACTACTATCCATTGTGTTATTTGTCGTACGACGTTTAATCGTGCCACCTTCATCCCAAAGAATCACTGCGAGTCTATTGCCATCATCTATTTTTTCTAGCACACCACCTTTGCCAGAAATAAACGACAAATCAGCGTCAGTGATTGCTTTGGTATGGCTATCCAGCAATCCATCAGTTAAGGCCGATATATCTGCATCCACTCCTGACTCTTGAAGCGGATCAGCAAGTGCAGATAAAGAACAACATATTCCGATTACCCCTAACATGCTTACAACGAACTTTCGTCCGTATAACCCGTTTTTAGTGGGTGAATGTTTAGTCAACCAGTGCATGCGTTCTTTCTCCTTACTTACTGATCCTAACTTAATAGTTGAATCATGATTTAGAGATAGCAATGACTGTGCCAGCCATATAACTCATTGTTTTTAATTGAAAAATAAATTATTTTATGATTTTTTAAAACTTGAATTTGTATCATGTGCATTACATCAATTGCTTCATATTTTTGTATCTATATGAAATATATAGGTAATTTTTTATGCAAAAACTGTTTCAGTTTTGATACATACCTATTATTCAAGGCGCCTAGGTATAGTGGATCTGGATTGGTATTTTCGAGTGATTATTCGGGCTGGCAGGCCATTCATTGGTTGAATGGTTAAGGAGTAAATGCATTAATAGATAATTGATAGCCAATAAAAAAAGCCTTGCTCTTTGGGCAAGGCTTTTTTATTTAATGGTGTGACAACTTGATACATAAGGTTAATAAGTCCAACCTTATTGTTTGATGAATGATTATTTAGACTTAGTCTATCAAGCTTTCTTGCTTGAACTTTAAGCCATACTTTTGTATTAAACGATATAAAGTCACACGCGACACGCCAAGTTCACGCGAAGCAACAGTTAAATTGTTATTATTTTGTTGTAGGGCGTTACGAATCGCATCCATTTCGGCACTATTTCTTGCATTCTCCAACGTAGTCACCATGCGTTCTCCATCCCTTCGATCAAGGTCAAGGTCGTCTGGTGCGATTAAACGTCTTTCAC
>DAIDAH010000212.1 GCA_027310735.1 Methylotenera sp.
CAGTAATCACTGCTTCTGTCACTTCTTCACCCAAGTAGTCTTCAGCCGTTTTTTTCATCTTACGCAAAACTTCAGCTGAAATTTGTGGCGGAGCCATTTTTGTGCCGCGAATTTCTACCCATGCATCGCCGTTGTCAGCTTTAGCAATGGTGTATGGCATCAAGCCAATGTCTTTTTGCACTTCTTTTTCTTCGAAGCGGCGGCCGATCAAACGTTTAACTGCGTACAGTGTGTTTTTTGGGTTTGTAACCGCTTGGCGCTTAGCTGGAGCACCAGCTAAAATTTCGCCATCTTCTTGATACGCAATAATTGATGGTGTAGTACGTGCGCCCTCAGCATTCTCAATCACGCGTGGTTTGCCACCTTCCATTACGGCAACGCATGAGTTTGTTGTACCTAAGTCAATACCAATAATTTTTCCCATTTTATGTTCCTTTTGCTTTTAATTTGTTTAACTGTTGAGCAATGAAATGCAGTCTATTGACCTTAGTGTATTGACACTACTCAACGGTCTTAATGATTAACCTTGGACTTATGATGGTGATGGTTTTTGTAAATTCAAGTGTCGGATTTAACTGTTTATTTACAAACACCAAACATAAGTTAATTGTTTATTTGGCGACCATCACCAATGCAGGGCGTAGCACGCGATCATTCAAGGTGTAGCCTTTTTGTAGCACGCTAGTGACTGTGTTCGGCTCGCCGCTGTTTTCTAACATTGAAATCGCTTGGTGTTTGTTTGGGTCAAACTTCTCACCGGCCGGATTAATTTCGGCAATGTTGAATTTATCAAACACTGCAGCCAATTGATTGGCAGTAATCTTTACGCCATCTTTATAGCTTTGTACGTCTGTTGCTTCAATCAGCAAAGCAGCGTCTAAGCTGTCTTTAACGGCCAACAACTCATTTGAGAATTTTTCCAAAGCAAACTTGCGCGCTTTATCAATGTCGTCAGTTGCGCGGCGGCGAATGTTTTCACCTTCTGCCTTGATATAAAGCACAGCAGCTTGCGCTTCAGCAAGTTGTGCCTCTAACGCTTGAATCTTAACTGCTGGATCAGCAATGTTGGCATCTGATTCCGTTGTTACAGTTTCGTTGATATCTTCAATGTTGGAGTCTTGAGTTTTTGAATCTTGTGTATTTTCGGTCATGAAGCAATTCCAATTATTTTAAACATAAGTCTGGTAATGGGGGCTACTTGTAAAATCACAAGTAATTGCGTGAAGAAAAATACATAAAATTTTAAAAATGATGCTACAGGCAGTAGCTGTGGTTATTTTACACGGCTGTTGGCGGCGGCTGATTGCGAACTTTATAACGGTCATACATCCATAAGTATTGTTCAGGACATTGTGCAATAGTGTGCTCAATCTCGGTATTGAGTAAGGCTGGTGTGTTGATGCCACCTGCTGGAATAGGGCGTATATGAATATGATATCCGCGACCGTAGCTTAAACGCTCGCCAAATGCCATGAATACTTGCGCACCTGTTTTTTCAGCCAGTTTTGATGCTAGTGTCATGGTGTAAGCAGGATGGTCAAAAAATGGTGCCCATTCACCTTCACCCTCCAGCGGTGCTTGATCCGGCAAGATTCCAATAGCTTCCCCACGTTTAAGTGCTTGTAACAATTGCTTGACCCCTTGACCATTGGCTGGTGCAAGAGAGATTTTTCCGCGTTGACGACCTTGAGTGATGAGGGGCATTAGCCAACTTTGGCGTGGCGGCCGATAAAGCACAGCCATAGGATGTTGAGCTCCGTAATATAGAGATGTGATTTCAAAGCAGCCTAGATGTGGCGTTAAAAAAATCAGCCCTTTACCGGCGTTCAGTGCCACATCAATGTGCTCCCAGCCAGTGGTTTTTTGTACCCATTTGAGTACGTTTTTTTGCGACTTAAACCAAATAGCAAAGGTTTCGAATGCACCTTTGCTATTTTCAAGCGTACTGCGGAATAGCAACTTTCTGAGCTCTGCATTGTTTGCAGTTAACTTACTTTGATGTAAGTTACGTATGGCGTGGGCGCGATGGTCTTGATTGAATAAATAATTGATTAAGCCAAGTGCCGAGCCTAGCGCGTGAATAATAGGCAGGGGTAAAAAGCGCAGTAGCTTTAGGCACGGCACCATCACATGCAGGGCGATTTTCTTAAGAAGTGGTTTTAGCTTACGCATGGGCTACGATTTTAAACTTTTCAAGTTCTAGCATTACATCCTGTGGTGAAGTCTGCAGGTGTTGACCACCAAGATTAACGCAACCTTGTAATGCATTGCCATGTAAGCCAGTCAGGCTTGGATTGGTGTCTGTGTAAATGGCGATAACTGGCTTATTAAGTGCTACGGCTAAATGTGCTAACCCTGTATCTACACCAACCACAGCTTGTGCCTTTTGAATAATAGAGGCTAAAGCAGCAATCCGTTGCTTGGGTAGCACAATGGCTTGCTCAAGCTGGCTCGCAATGCGTTTTGCACGGTTTAGCTCGGCATCATTTCCCCAAGGTAAAACTAAAGCCAAGCCTTGTGTTTGCAACTGTTTGCCAAGTGCTATCCAGTCATTTTCAGGCCATAATTTAGAGTCGCGGCTCGTACCATGCAATGCCATGATAAAGCGCGATGGCAGGGTCACCGTAGTGTCTTGAATATCCAGATTGGCAGGTACGTAGATGTCGTAATCAAGGGCGGCTATATCTAATGTATAGCCAAGGGCTAATGCTACCAGTTGGCGATTACGAGTCACTGCATGAAGTTCGCGTGACACAGTGCAACGGTGATGGTAAAAGTTGCTGGCAATAGGCTCTCTGGCGGAGGCTTTATCATAACCACATTTGTTCGGACTATTACTCAAGTAGGTGATTAAGCCACTTTTTAGCAAGCCCTGAGTGTCAATCACAACGTCATATTTTATTGATTGCAATTGCTGTTTAAAAGCTGATATTTCGTGCCATGTTTGCTTGGAGAGCAATGTTTTTCGCCAGCGTCGAATAGCGACTGGAATGACCTTGTTGATGCCAGAGTGCAGGGCTAGAACATCGGCAAAGCTTTCCTCTACTACCCAATCAATCAGTGCATTTGGGAAATGTTTTTTGATGTCGGTAATGACGGGAAAATTGTGTACCACATCACCTAAAGACGTGGTTTTGATGATAAGGATATGCATTATGAAAGTAGACTATTAATTGCCGTAATCACGCGGCTTGCAGGCAGTTCATCAAGACATCTGCTGCGGCTATTAGTATGGCGCTCGCAACCTTCTAGGTGGCAAGGCACACAATCTCCCAACCCTTGTAATAACAATACATTCCCCACTTTTTGTGATGGAGCGGTCATTTGCCAAGGACTGCATTCGCTACGATGGTTTTGAGGCCATGGTCCCCACTTTACAGGGTTACTTGGGCCAAATAAGGCTAGTGTGGGTGTGCCCATCGCTGCTGCTAAATGCGTGGCAACAGTATCTGGGCCAACATACAACGCTGCTTTTTTAAGAAGATAGGTCATTTGTGCGAAATTGAGTTCGCCTGCCAAGTTTACTGTAGAGGGCGGCAGGCTCTCTAATAATTGTTGGATGTAATGCATTTCGCTTGGATCGCTAGAACCTGTTAAAACGACTTGTATATTTTGCTGCTGAAGCCAGTCAACCAAAGCCTTCCAGCCCGAAGGATGCCACATTTTATAGGAAAACTTGGGGTAGACATGCAGTACTGCATAAGGTTGATTTGGCTGGATTGAATGTGAAGCAAACAACTCGTCAACTAAGTTGCTGTCATGCGCTGTCCAACGCATATTGAATTCGTACTGTAATGCCAAGCCCAAATGACTGGCAAGTTGTAGCGCCATGTTTACAGTGTGTGTGTTGATGTTATCAAATGCAACCCAGTCATGAAGCAAGTATTTCTTCCAGCCTTGTTTGGGGGCGTCTTCAATCATGCCAATTCTATACTTGCCTGCTAGCCAAGCGTACAGGGTGGCTCGGTCACTAGGCAGTGCAGATATGGCAAGATCATATTTGCGCCATAAAGCCAGCATCCATTTTAATGAGGCCAATTTTGATGTGTTATTTGGCCTTGAAATGGTCTGATGAATATCTGGATGGTTGGATAGAATGTCTCTCGTGCCACTTAGCACTAAAACATCTAGTTTTGCTTCAGGCCAAGCTGTTTTAAGCGTGTGAATGAGTGGTGTTGTGAGTAGTACATCCCCTATACGTCGGGTGATGATGACGAGGATTCTGCGTGGGGGATGCTGCTTAAACTTTGCGGCCAACTTTAATTTGGCAGAATTGTGAGTGCTTCCCATAATCAGTATACTAGCGGTCAAATTTTAATTATAGCTTGCAATGGCAATGCTTCGTATAGGAATGCTGGTAAATGCCCAAACTTTACATTGATGAATTCGTCGGAATTACTAATCGCTTGGAGACTCTACCTTTAGCATTTGCGCTTAAGAAAGCCTATGGCCATACCATTATTTTAAATTGGCATGAGCTGGATAGCTTTAGCGTGGATCAGACGCAAACGGGCAGAATTGGTTTCTGGCAAAAGTTAGGTGCAGAACGCGTGCGTGACTGTGATGCTCAGAAATTTAAAGATTTGCAGCATCGGAATATGGTATTACGATCTCTTGATGGACCCTCTGATTTATTAGATCCGATTT
>DAIDAH010000213.1 GCA_027310735.1 Methylotenera sp.
GGTACGGGTTACTCCTCTTTACAGTATTTGAAAAAACTACCGTTGTATCAATTAAAAATTGATCAATCATTTGTACGTGACATTGCAACTGACAGTAGCGATAGAGCGCTGGTACTTACCATTATTACCATGGCACACAGCTTGGGGCTAAATGTAATCGCTGAGGGTGTGGAAACTGAGGAACAACGCCAGTTCTTGCTAGAGAACGACTGCAAGCATTATCAGGGATATCTGTTTAGTCAACCGATACCGATTGATGAATTTGAAATTCTGCTTAGCAAGCATGATGCACAGAAGTTAAGCTAACGCTTTTTACCTAGCGCTTTTGGCAATGCTCACAAAAAAACGTAGAGCGCTGACCTAAACGAATGCTTTTGATAGACTGGGCGCACACTTTACACGGCTGATTGGTGCGCGCATAAACAAAATACTCCTGCTGAAAATAGCCGGGTTTACCATCTGCGCCAAAAAAATCTCGCAAACTACTTCCACCTGCAGCCAAGGCTTCGCGCAAGGTACTTTTGATTTCATCAGCAAGTCGGTCACAAGCAGTAAGACTTAAAGTCTTAGCCGAGGCCTCTGGGTGTATGCGTGCACGAAATAGCGATTCACTCGCATATATATTGCCAACCCCAACCACCAAATGACTATCCATAATAGCCGTTTTAATCGCGACACTGCGTGTACGCAAGTGTTGGTATAAATATTGACCAGTAAACACATCGTCTAGCGGCTCTGGCCCCAGCTTACTGAGCAGCATATGCTTAGCAGGATCAGTACCAGCCCATAGCACAGCCCCAAAGCGCCGCGGGTCACGGAGCCTTAATACCTGCCCATTTTTGAAGATAATATCAAAGTGGTCATGTTTCTGAGGTGCTTCATTTTGCGCCAATAAACTAAGGCGCCCAGACATACCCAGATGCAAAAGCAAAACACCAGTATCAAAATGTGCCAGAATATATTTTGCACGGCGTGTCAGTGCATTTAATCTTTGATGCGCAAGCATCTCTGGCAAAGACTGTGGGATAGGCCAACGCAACGATCCATTGCGAATAACAACATCTGCAACGGTTTCCCCCACTAAAGGCAAAATACCGAGCCTTGTGGTTTCGACTTCCGGGAGTTCAGGCATGGCCTAGCGCAGCCAGCTTACTTGGGTAAATTAATCGGCGGGTTCAGCATATTAAAGCCGCCCTCAGCATCAAAGTGATACTCTATACCTTCGTCAGGACGTGCTAATAATAATTCAGGAGACTCCTGAATCTTATCAAAATGCACCTTGCTGCCATCAGCCAACTTCACTTCAAATGATGGATATGTTGCCTTACGATCTGGGGTATACAACTCCACCGATTTAGCATAGGCGTGCACCCATGAGTAATCCAGCCATTCGTTGAGATCATTCTGCTGCGGTTTAGCTTTTGCAATAGAAACATGCCACTTACCATCCACCATACCTATATTTAATCCAGACTCCTCCCATTGCTCTAGGTGACTGAAATCAAACCCAATGACTTTTTCGGTAGGTTTCAGTGGAGACTTATCAATCATCTCTATTACTTGTGTAGACGCTGACTCTGCATAGCTATTAGGTAACAAATAAATTGCGTTTTTGTATGCAACATATTGCTCCTCCGTCACAGGATTATGCGTACCAAACAAAAACTCTTCACTGTTGTTTTTATCTCTGAATAATTTAAGCCTGATTGAAGGGTTTTTAAGCCCAAATTTCTCTAAATCTGTACTTATAATCTTGTTTTGAGTTTTTGCTGCAATAATCGATAATATTCTTTCTACAGAAAGCTGATCCGCCCGTGTTTGATAAGGCGCAGTCAAACGCCAATAGCCTTTTACTTTTTCAAAAGTAACCGCGGCTTTTGCTGGAAACTCAACACTGATGGCATTAAAGTCAGATAACTTATAGTTGGATATTTCATAAGTAGCATCTTGTTGCACAACGTGCTTTGGCCGTAAATACAAAAAAGCCACCAAACCAGCTACAACACATAACAACAGAAAATTAAGTATCCAACGTTTTTTCATGCATCACCTTCTAAAAAACAAAAATTAATTCAAAAATTGTTATAGGAAATTTATTTGATGCGGGTGAAGTTATGAAAAAAACAATTGATGGTTTTTTCACAACTTCATCCGTAAATTACACATGCATTATTAAATCCAACCTACGCTTTTCTACGTTTCCACCACAAATAGAAACCCGCAATCAACATGAATATAGGAATAATGTATTGAAAACCATGAAACACAGACCAAGCAATAATCCGACCCATATCAGTATCTGGAATGGTGATATTGATATCTTTAAGCGGCATCGGCTGAATTGTAATCAGCTTATCATCACCTGCAAGCCAATTAACGATATTGACACCAAAGTCTAAATTACCACCGTTCGTGATAAACGTATTAGATAAAAAGTTACCATTACCCATCACTACAACGCGCTGACCTTTTTTACCATAAGTACGCTCTAAAGCAACACCAATGTTAATCGGACCACGTTTATCTTTTTTCTCGTTAAAGACCGGCTTTTCATTTTTAGCTAATTTCTTAGAAACCAACCAGCCATTTGGCGCCACCTCAACCAGATTGCTCACTTTCCAACCATTTTCATCAGTACCATGTGCAGTCACTTCATGTGCTTCAGGGAACAATGTCCGTAGCATAAAGTTAGTCGTAATAGGATGTTCACCATACAAGCTAGCAAATGAGACGCGCGCATCAGCACCGTACTGCGCGGATGCCATATCCATAGCGATGCCAGGCGACACTTGCAAACCAAGATAATCACCAACATCTTTCAGGCCATGCAGATTATCGTCATCTAACAACCAAAGCAAGTTGCCGCCTGCCTCTAAGTAGGCCTTGATCTTTTTGGCCTCTACATCACTGACATCCACCTGTGGGCCAGCAATCACCAGCATGGCACCGTTACTTGGAACAGCTTGTGCAATGGTTAAATCAGGGTTAGCAAATTTAAAACCTTTTGCTTCTAATTGCTTACCAAACTCGCCAAGATCAAAATTCTTGATGCCTAGTAAGTTGCGCTCTCCGTGCCCATCTAAATACATCACGGCTTCTTGATTGGTACGCGACAATCTCACCAGTAGATTCGTCATTTCTTGCTCAGCAATCGGCGGTGTTATATGTTCAACACGCTTTTGATACTCAACAACCACCTCGCCATCACTTTTAATGCCGGCATCCTGTGCTAGTTTTGGCTCTATGGATGGGTTAATAAAGGTTAGATGAATATCCTTTTTTTCCCGTTGATAGCGAGCAATAAAGTCCAACATACCTTTACGAAAGTTATCGCCACTTGACGCGTCATCTTTCGTTGCAAACACCGTGATATTGACCGGCGCTTTCATTTGCTTCAGGACATTAATACTGCCTTGCGTCAAAATGTTGCGATTAGCCTGCGTAATGTCTTTTGCAACACGGTATTGACTTGCCAGATAACCAAGCAGAATTACCAGCAATAAAAAAAGCACGACAAAAAAACTATTCTGCACTAATAACTGAAAACGTAATTTACGATTGATGTTCATTTCTCTTGTTCCAATATTTGCAGGGTTCAATTAACCACGTAAGCGGTCAGCATCCAAACGACGCACAGTTAAAGTTAAAAATGTCACAATAAATAAGACAAAATAAGCGATATCACCCGTATCGATCAATCCGCCTGAGAATGACTGGAAATGACGGGTCAGTGATAAGCCAGCTAAAGTATTGGTAGGATCACCTGCAAAAAAACGATCCAAGATCATTAATGCAAATAGCGCCACAAATGTAAGAATCGCCGCCACTACTGGCTGTTGAGTCAAACTTGAAAAGTACAGGCCTAATGCAGAAAAGCTTGCCACCATCAGCAGTAAACCTATAGAGTTGGCTACAATGAACCCGAAATCAATATCAGCCCAAATAGTCAGTGTAGATAACATCACTGCGATATAAACGATCAATATGCTCAAAAAGGCCACCAAGCCTACGAATTTTCCAATAACAATTTCTGTCAGAGATATCGGTGCGCTAAATAAAAACGGCAATGTCTGGCTACGACGCTCCTCACTAATCAAACGCATTGAAAGCAAGGGAACCGCAAACAACATGATAAATGAGGCCAGGCCATACACTGTTTGCCCTACAAATTGCGTAACACCTGTACGCTCTGCAGGACGCATAGCACCTGACATCACAGCAAAATAATCGTTAACGCCATTGAGATAATGTGTGCCAAATGCAAACATTAGCAAAGACAAAATTACCCAACCCATTGGTGAGGCAAACATACTTTTGAGTTCTTTTCTTGCAACATTGATAATCATAATTTGACCTTAACCTGCAACTTGAGATTCAACTGACTGCTCTTGATAAGTCAGTTGCATAAATACATCTTCCAAACTCGTTTGATCTGGAGATATCTGATGTAAACCCCACCCGTTCTGGACTGCTGCATGCACAATCGCTTCAGCTGGCGCGACACTATCAGCAAAACGTACGCGCATCAAACCATTCGCCAACATTTCAGCCTCTGTTACTCCAGATATTTTCAACATCTCATCAGCCGCTGGCGCATGATGCATTCCAACTAGCAGTTTGTTGCCAATACGTTGTTTTTTAAGCA
>DAIDAH010000214.1 GCA_027310735.1 Methylotenera sp.
GTATAGGAGCCATCTGTATGGCGATAAAAAATCTGGTCGAAATCCTTAGCCAAGTTTGGTTTATTGTTAGCGTCAGTGTCTATAGACTTAAATTCATTAAGGAAATTTTGCTCAAGCTCCCGTATTTCCCGGAATGGTAAAGATTCGCGTTGAATAGTCTGTTCCGTGGATAGCATAAGCTGTTGACGAACTGCACTCTCAATCCTAGATTGATTGAGGAAGTAAGATATCGTGCCTGCACAAAGCGAGACTATCCCAATCCGGAGTATGGCAAGGCGTAGGGTACGGGAGGCGAGTGAATGATTGTGTTTCAAATTAAAAAAACCTGGACTTGATGAAAGGCATAATATTTTTTGTGAATATCAGTTAGATGCCTTATATATTAGTATAAGTAATTAATTACGCATAACTTTTCAGAGAAAGCCGTAACTTAATATGGTTTTAGTGAGATTGATTTAGTATGGACGTTCTCTCGATTGAAGGGTTGGGCATCGCTGGTAAATAACGGACTCAATTCGAAAATACATGTAGACGACTCGAACTTCGCCCCGCAATATGGATGCGCATAAAGATTCTTCGCCCATGTAGCGCCTTACTGCCCCAGTCAAAGTACTTTCCACCTGCAAAGCGTAGCGTATGCGAGGTATGTGGTTCTAGCATTGTGTCACCTTCGTCATGCTCGGCGCATTCGAATGACTCAAAACATCTGAACGGCCAGCAACTCGAGCCATATTGAAGTTCCCAATGTGTGAGGATGAGTGGGCGATTTGTTAGATTGCGAATAAAGATATTATTGCCAATAATGATGTCGCTCGTAAAGTCGTGACTCAATTCAATTCGAAAGCGGTCACGCCAGAGTTCCCAGACTTTGATAAGGGCAAGCATAGTAGAGAGGCCGGCACCCCACAACGCGAAAAGTGAAGAAGACGGATCAGCGATTGACATGTAGTGACGCACAACAGTTGTTAAGCCGACACATGCGTCCGTGCAATAATATTGCGGGTGCTGATTTTGACATATTGTTTTTCTTTTTAAATCTTAGGGTTAGGTCTTGCTATGTCCGTATGGTAATAAATAGCAAGTATGGGCGCAACTCATTTAATCGGTGCACGCTTTACTGATAAGCGCTTATTGAATTGATGTTGGTTGATGCGTTATTTTGGGCTATAAAGAAGCCTTTTACGATATGAGGCTTTAGGTAGCTGTCAGTGCCTCGAATCCAGAGATAACATCAAATAACTCTTCATCGATACCACTTTGACGCAGGCGATGAAATGATCGGTTAAGGTCCTCTAGTAGCTCGTCGATATTTTTTTCGGCGCGTTGCATTGCCGCTAGGCGGCTTGCATTTTCACTTGCTAGAGATTCAGCGCAGGCTCTGAACAGTGACACAAAAAGATATTCGCTAACAAATGCCAGTAAGGTATCTTCGCTGTTATTGAGGGTTTCTGGCAAGTTGTTGGTAGGCCAAGGGCTTGCTGTAAGATCGTGCTTCCATGTGTTGTCTAGTGGCAGTAGGCGGCGACTTACTGGCGTAAATATTGAGCCGGACTTTGGGCAGTTATTAAAAAGATACACTTGAGTGACTAGACCCTTTTCACGGCGTACTTCTAATGCAGTGAGAAGCTGGCCAACCAGTTGCGTAATTGCACAAATGGAGTTGGGTAGGGTGAAGCTTTCTTCCAGCGGCAGGTTGGTTTCTGCGAGGCGCGAGTGTATGCGTTCGCCAACTGTCCAGATGCTGACCTTTCCGGACATATCTTTAAGCGTTTTTACAACAAATTCTGCCATGACTTCATTGAATTGACCAACTAGCCCTTGATCTGAACCGAATACGATCACGTTAATCGTCCCAGTATCATTTGGCTCTTGTTTCATCACAGCGTCAGATAATTCATTTTGACGAAAACATGCAATTAATCCTAGTTGTACGGTTCGATAATAATCGTCTAGTGAACGCACTGCATTTTCGTATTGCCCGATACTAGATGCTGCCATCGCTTTCATTGTGCGCACTACTGACTGAAGGTCTCCCGCACTCGTGATTTTTCTGCGTAGGCTCTCGGTGGTATCGCTCATGGATGCTCCGCTGTTGCTGCCTTCGGATTGTTGTCAGCAGCGTCTTTTAATTCGGGTGCAGTTTTTGTTTGAAATGGTGTGAGTGCATTACTGGCGATTTTGATAATCATTGCCCGGTCTTCGTCACTTAATTTCTCTGCGATATCAAAGCGAGCGCAAACATCTTTAGGAATGTTTTTTGCCGCGTCATGTACGGCTGATTCGGCCTCTGTCATCTTCTCAATTGGCACTGAGTCGAATAGTTTTGAGGTGAGTGCCAGTAAAACGGCGATTTGTTCTGGCACTGAAACTGGGGAGAACTCGGCTTGTTTGAGGCAAGCACGGATGCGCTGCCCATGTTCAATGATTTTTCGGGTATCTTCATCTAAGCGGGCGCCGAATCTCGCGAAGGTCTCTAGCTCCTCAAACTGAGCATAGGCGAGTTTGAGATCGCCGGCTACGACACGGTAGGCAGCCCGTTGCGCCTTTCCCCCGACTCGGGAGACTGACTTTCCTACATCAACTGCTGGCAGTACGCCTAACTCAAATAGCGAGGGTGAGAGATATATTTGTCCATCAGTGATCGAGATTAGATTGGTTGGAATATAGGCGGAAATATTTTGAGCTTCAGTTTCGATGATGGGCAGCGCGGTAAGGGAGCCTCCACCAAGCTCTGTGCACAAGTGTGTAGCACGCTCTAGCAGCCGTGAGTGGATGTAAAAGATGTCGCCCGGAAACGCTTCACGGCCTGGTGGACGTCGCAAGAGCAGTGAAAGTTCTCGATAGGCGCGGGCATGGTGGGTGAGGTCATCGTAAACGATTAACACGTCACGACCTTGCTCCATAAAGTGTTCTGCAATACTGGTGGCGGCATAGGGTGCAATGTAAGCGAGGCCCGGTGGATCATTACCTTCAGTCACGATGACGATGGTATAAGCTAACGCGCCGTTTTCCTGCAAGGTGGCTACGGCCTTAGCTACGGCGGAGGCGCGCTGACCAATGGCGCAATACACACACAGGACATTCTTGTCGCGCTGATTAAGAATCGTGTCTATTGCAATGGTGGTTTTGCCTGTTTGTCTATCACCTAGAATCAATTCACGCTGGCCTCGCCCGATAGGGATCAGTGCATCAATGACTTTCAGGCCGGACTGGAGCGGAACTGTCACTGGCGCACGATCCATGATGGGCGTTGCAGGGCGTTCAATAGGAAGGCGTTTTTTTGATGGTATTGTGCCGTTACCATCTAGAGGTCGACCGAGTGGGTCGATGATCCGTCCTAGTAGCTCTTCTCCTACGGCTACATCCATGACTCTACCTGTGCGCTCGACTTCATCGCCAGCTTGCAAATGCCAGTATTCGCCAAGCAGTACAACGCCTATTTCATTTTCGTCTACATTGAACGCAATGCCGGATACGCCGCCTGGAAACTCAAGAAGCTCTTCAAAGCCTACACTAGGCAAGCCAGATACCTTGGCAATGCCTGTGGCGATACTGATGATTGTGCCTACCTCTCGCGGCGCAAGCTGTGGCGTAAACGTTTCCCGCGCTTGGCTTATTCCTGAGCGTGCGTGGTCAATAGCACTTAGTAGATTCTCTGGTTCGTTATTCATTAGGGTTTGGTTTCTGACTCAGTTTCAATCGGTTTGTTTTTAGATTTAGTTTTAGCTTTTGGTTTGTCTTTAACTTTGTCTTTGGATTTATCTTTAGGTTTATTTTGTGCGCTCAGAAGTTCGTCGACACTCTTTTGTAGCGACACAATATAGTCAGCGATACTCCAGCCTAGTTTTTGGCCATTCGTTGTAAGTTCTATCCCGCTGATAATATCTGGCGCAGTTTCGAATTGAATTTGTATTTCAGCCGAAAAAGTTTCGTTGAGTGCGTTTTGTATTGCGGCACGCTGTTCGTCCGCCAGTGTAAACGCGCTACGCACGATCGCTGGTGCAGAAGCTGTTTTAAGTGCGTCACCCAAATCTTTTTTCTCTTGCTCATTCATCTCTTGCAAACGGCGAGTGAATATTTCGCTCATACGCTCTTCTAAACTCACAGTAGCGAGGTCTTGTAGTGCTTTGCGAGTAATAGCAAAGACTTCTTGCTGGACTTGGCTACTGATGGCTTGATTCAGGTTCTGCGCTTCATTTTTTATAGCTTCTTGTCGTTTGGTGCTTAATGCATCGGCCGCTTGGCGTGCCTCTTCCAGCAGTCGATGATGTTCGGTTTTGGCATCTGCCATTGCTTGATTAAGTAATGTGGCACGCTGTTGGTCAAATACCTCGTTTTTTTTCTGAAATTCGTCACGCTCTTTTTTTGCCTCAGCTTTTTTCGCGTCGGCATCGGCAAGCTCTGCGGCAATGCGTTTCTCTCGAGCATCAATGGCATTGAGGATTGGCTTGTATAAAAAGCGTTTCATCAACCACACCAGAACTAGAAAATTCAGTGCTTGTGCACCGACCGTGAACCAATCTATCAGCATGGCTTATTTACCCGCGGCTTGTGCAATGACGTGATTCCAGAATGGATTAGCAAAAATCAGAATCATCGAAACTACGAAGCAATAAATGGCAGTAGACTCAATCATCGCCAAGC
>DAIDAH010000215.1 GCA_027310735.1 Methylotenera sp.
TTTATAGTGATAGCGCGTTAACACCTCAGCAGACAAGTGCGCGGCTTGAGATTGCTGTACTAATGGCCTGAGTAGCGGTATTTCTTGCGTTGTGTTAACTGAAGTTGCATGCGCAACTGTAACGAATGCTAACAATAGCCATAGCAATTTATTATTCATTCATATTCCTCGAAAATTCTCTTAAAAATTACTTTACATCTCAATACAGCTAAGCGTGAGGATGCGCTTCAAAATCATTCATTTATCAAACGAATACACGCTAGGAATTATAGCCATTTTTTAATGTTCACTATCATTCTTTTACAGATGAAAGCACCTCTGCTTTGAGTACTATATTAAAGTAAGAGTTCATATCAAACATCGTATATGATAAAAAAATAGGGGAGTTGGGCAGTAGTTTATTCAGCAAAGTTTTAATGTAAATAATTGGCGTATGCTTTTTCATAACGATACTTATATCGCTAAGCAATGTTTTCGATGATGATTATGTTATCAATAAAGTTAATGGTTGGCTCTATAGGCCAATGACTGTTGAGGGTTTGAATGAATAAAAATTTAGTATCTGCTACTTGTGTACTTACGTTTATGTATACATCAATCTTTGCCGCTCCAGCTTCTTGGTACTATTGGGTTAGCAAAATAGATGGTACTCGTGTATGCGCACAGATAAGTCTGGGAGAAGGATGGAAAAAAATTAATACTCCTTACCAAGATTCACAATGCTCCACACCACAGCTAAAGAAAAATATTACGCTGTAGATAACACCACAGAATAGGTCCTTAACTAAAAGCATATTAAGTTCACTTACATGCGCTTTTAATTATATACTTAATTTTACATAATATACATTATACGAACTGACTATGCCATTTTAAAACCGCCTTCGTCGGTTGAAGAATTCAACAAGGCGGCTGTTATCAATACGCCCGCCACCGCCACTTTCAAGCAGGACATAAAAGACTTAAAGAACGCGCGTTTTTTTGGGTTCTTCTCTGTTTCTGACGCGATATCAGCCATTATTATGGACGGGTCTATACCTAGGCATTCGCCAATCTTAAAACAGGCGTAAACGCTCGGCAAACGCTTTCCATGGGCATAAAAATGTACGTCACTCTCTGCAATATCCAATTCAATAGCTAATTTGTAATAACTATCCACTTGTAAACGTGTTTTGCACGCTTCTAAATATTCTTTACCGTTCATTTTTGAATCTCCCAATTTGCGGTTGATTTAACCGCCTTTTAATTTTCTTGGATTGTACGCGCATTAAAAAGTTCTTGACATTACTTTCATTTTGCAAGTATGGTTCGCTTACTTTCAATTTGAAAGTAAATAAATTTAAAAGGCGAATAGATATGTTAAAAATCGAAGTCAAATCATCAGAAGTTATTACACGTACAGGAACTAAAAATGGTCGTGATTGGAAAATCACCACGCAAGAGGCTTACGCCCACATTCAAAATCGTAACGGTTCCCCTGCTCCCTACCCTGAAAAAATCCTTCTTAGTTTAGATACTGGTACTCCTTCACGCCCTCCACAAGCCCCTTACGCGGTCGGAACTTATTACTTGAGCGATTCCAGTCATTACGTTGGTGATTTTTCTGCATTGCGTTTGGGTACTCCTATTCTTCTCACTGAAGCTGAATACCGTATGCAAATGAATGCGATTTTTCAGACTTTGAAAGCGGCGGCCTAAGACCAAAAAACGGTGTGCATGTCTTATAACATGCACACTTTGTATACCACGGTATCAAAAACACAAAAAAAGCACCTAAAAAATGATTGATTGGATGACTCTTAGAATCTCTCTTTCAACCTTCCTCGAAGGTGAAACCATCATCGAAAAATTCAGTGAATTTTTAGGCACGCAATGCACCTATAACTCAAACGGTGAGTTGATTAGAGAAAAGTTAGTTTTCGACATTGATAAGTTGCGCTCCGATGAAATTGGTCTTTTTTGGCAAGTGCAACATAACGGCAAAGAGAATTATTTATTGATTGCTGGCTCTCCTGCGTCTGTTGAGCATGGTACAAATGTTTTTGGTTCTAACGATGTGATGCACTGCGCTAATGTTATGCATCGTGAAGCACAAAAAGGTTTGGCAATGATATTGCCGCCAATTCATACATGGCAATGTATGCGCCTTGATTTCAATTTTAATTACTTGCTCGATTCCAATTCGCAAGTAAAGCAAGCGTTACGTGAATTAAAGAATGGACACGGCTCACGCCAAAAAGCCACGAATGGACACGGTGACACGGTTGAGATTGGTGCTAAGTCGAAAATGATTACAGGCGTGATTTATGACAAAGGCACACAAGTTAAAAATCTCGTTAAACAGCTTCACAAAAAAGGCCGCGATATTCCATACGAAACATGGGAAATCGACATTCTTTCGCGATTGCTGCGTTTTGAATTGCGCCTTAAGCGTCAATGGTTTGAGAAATTGGCGCACAAAAAGAACTACGAACATTTTTTACACAATGATTTAAACACGAAACAAGCACTAAAGAACTACAAGCACTATTACGAGACTGTTCAGCCTTGGACTGAACTAACAGAGCAAGACCTGATTGAAAAACATTATTCATACTTTAAGCCATTCACGGGAAGTATAGGAGTCACTGACATGGGTACATTATTAGACAATTTAAAACAGCTCGGACTTTCTGAAGGTCGCGCACGTGGTGCTTACCAGACATGGGCTTTGATTAAAACGATGGGTTATGAACAGGCTAAAGCCTCATTAAATCCTAATACTTTCCGTATTCACCGCTCTCAACTTCTACTAGCTGGCTTAACCCAAACTGATTTACAAAATCATGATAGCAATGTCTTGGCCTTCAAACGCAAATCCATCGAGCTAGATTGCCCAGTGACTAGCTGGTCTCAAGTTTTACAGTTGGTAGCTTAATGTCCATTCTCGACTCATTAGCCTTTACCGATGATGAACGCAAAACAATCGACGTCATGATTTTTTTTCGCATGACTCGTTTAAACGAAACACGCGAACAAGCTGAAACATTCATTCACATGTATTTCAGCGTCAAACAAATTCGTCAATTAAAGAATTCGCCCATTTAGGGTAATCCGCTGACAGTCGGACACTGTCAAAATTAGGAGTAATTATCATGTTTAAAAAAATCTTAGGTTATGTTTTAGCACCAATCACAGCTTTATTGGTAATGGTTGGTTCTGCTCAAGCGGCTTTACCTGCTGGTGTAACTACTGCAATTGACACTGCCACAACTGATGGTACAACTTTAGGTTATGCCTTCCTTGCAATGGCTGTAGTTGTTGGTGTTATTTTCTGGCTTAAAGGCAAAGCACACTAACCAGTGTTTTTGGGTTGAGTCTCCCCTCAACCCAAATCACCTAAAATTATGACAATCGGTTATTCATCATTCGGTCAATGTTTCGATAATGCGTCGGACGCATTAGACAATTATTACACCAACCAACAAGCAACTTCATATTCTGTTAATGGCACATTGTATTTGTATAGACCTGTAAAAATATCAGGTTCATGGTTTCTTGATGAAACTACAGTTAAATTAAGTTCTACTCATTTGACGATGAATAATTCCCTTCCTACCAATGTCTTGGGTTCTTGTTCAATCCTCAATGATTCAACTGCAAATTTTCAAAACGGTATGGAACTTGGCTGGGGCGTTGCTGGTGTCATGGCAATCGCATTTTGCATTAGATTTTTAAGAAGGGGTCGTTGATGCAACCATTAGACATTTATACATGGGCTGGCTTTCTTGTCATTGTCTTACCAGTGGCTATATTATGTTTCTAGCTTCTCGTTCTTTCTTACTTTTTTTTATTTGCTTTATTGCGTTTATCAATAACGCATTAGCAACTAACAGCTATACACCTCCCATTGTTTATCATGTCAGCACTGTATATGGTGGCGGTGGTAACTTTAATGATATCAATTCTGCTTGTACTTTTGGTGCTCAAGGTAATGCCGCTAATATTGGTACTGGCTTTACTTCTGTTACTTCATGTTCTGCTGTCGGCTCTGCAAATTATTCTCGAGATGAATATGTTACTTATGTAAACGGTTCTGGTAATACTGTTTCTAATGTTCTGGTCGGTACTGCGAGTCAATCTTGTAAAACTGGCGAGAGTATTAGCGGTTTATATCCAAATGTTGTATGTACTGCGGCGGCTTGTGTTGCGCCTGCGGTATGGAATTCGAATACAAATTCATGTCAGGCTCCTTGTGTTGCTGGTTGCAATGGTGCTTGTGGTCAAACATATTCACAAACTGGTGAATCTGGCGGTTCTACCTGTATTGGTGGTTGCTCTTATAAAACACTTGACGGTATTTCATCAGACGGTTCGAATCATTGGGTTTATTCTATCGGCAATAATACAGGCTCATTTTGTACAAATGGGCAAGCTACTGCCACACCTCCGGCTTCTCCCTGTCCAGTTTGCGACTGTCTTGCACAAGGTAAATCTTTTGGTACTGTAAATGGTGCTGTTGTTTGTGTTGCTAAAGGTACAGCTGGGTCTTCGCCTTATTCGACGCAAAACCCCCCGATAACTACCACGACAACACCCCCTGCAACTTCTTCAAATCCTAGTCCAACTCCTGTAACAACTACTGTTGATGGT
>DAIDAH010000216.1 GCA_027310735.1 Methylotenera sp.
AACGAATCCCATGAAACCACTTATTTAACGCGTAAAACACCCTTATTACTTGAGGATGAAAGCATTTGTGGCAAGCGCTACAGTCGCCAAAAACTAAAGACACAGCCACAAAAAGGCGATGCCGTGATTGCCTTTAGCCGCAAAGACGTACTCACATTCTCCGCCCGTTTCAGACAATGGGGTTTTAGCGTAGCAAGCATTTATGGCGCATTATCACCAGAAGTACGGCGTACTGAATCCACACGGTTTTGCTCAGGTGAAGCGGATATTTTAGTGGCTACGGATGCTATTGGTATGGGGCTAAACCTCCCCATACGCCGCGTCATATTTTCAAACATCCATAAGTTTGACGGTGTGGCATCTCGCTATCTCAATGCAACCGAAGTACGCCAGATTGCTGGGCGTGCTGGCCGCTTTGGCATTTACGATACCGGTTACGTCAACGTGCTGGAGAATGATGAGCTGATTCATATTGAACATATGCTGGGGGTTGATGACACCTCTGACCTCACCAAACTGCCTGTCGGCATTCACTTCAACCAAGTCGGCCAACTGGCCACACAACTGCACACGCGAAAAATTGCCGAAGTACTCATTTATTACCAGCAGCGCTCACGCTTTAACTCAGATTTATTTTCGCAGACGCCGCTGAATAATCAAATCGCACAAGCGCTGTTGGTAGACGAACATGCACCAGAAATGTCGTTAAAAGATAAATTTATTTTTGTCTGCGCCCCTATTTCACTGAATGTGGCCTTTGAAAAAGACTATTACCTGCTGTGTCTGCGTAGCGTGGTAGATTCGCAAATACGCAAGTTGCCTGCGGAACCGATATGGCTAGAATCCGAAAGTCCTAAACATTTGGAAACGGCTGAATTACTCAGCCACAACCTCAGTTTATATGCGTGGCTCAGCTTTAAATTTCCGCAGATTTTTGTCGAAGGTGATGCGGTTAAATCATTACGCCAGCGCGTCAGCCGCTATATTGAAAGCGCCCTGCTCACACAGGCTGGATATGGCGATACAAGCAGAGAGGTTGACTACTTGATGACAGGACGCCGTTAGCCGTTTGCAGACCTTTAGCTCCGACTCATCTACGAATAGCCATTACACTAACCAGTCACTTGATATGATGCTTTTCCATACGATAACGCATCGTCATACGACTAATACCAAGTCTACGCGCAGACTCGGACACATTATTATTAGTATCAGCAAGTACTTTCAATAGAATCGCCTTCTCGGCAACATCCAGCGGTGTATGTGTGCTGATTTGAGTGCCAACTCCATACAAAGGTAATGCTAAATCAACCGCAGTAATCTGACCTTCATGACAAAGTAACATAGCACGACTGACCTGATGCTTTAACTCACGTACATTACCAGGCCAAGTGTAGCCGCTAATCATTTTAACTGCATCTTCAGAAAAAGCTGGGCGATTAGCAAGCCTATAGCGCTTGGCAGTTTGTGTAGCAAAGTGACTCGCGAGTAACAAAGCATCGCCATCTCGTTCACATAACGGCGGCAATGTAATGCTCATCACATTTAATCGATAATATAAATCTTGTCGAAAGTGCCCTGTACGTGACATTTCATGTAAATCACGATTGGTCGCGGCAATAAAACGAGCATGTACAGCGCGCTCTTTAGTTGAGCCTAGCCTACGTACCACGCGTCGTTCAAGCACATTAAGCAGCTTAGCTTGTAAGACTAAAGGCAGCTCACCTATTTCATCTAAAAAAAGTGTGCCGTCTTCCGCGGCCTCAATTAAACCTGGACGCGTAGATAGTGCACCAGTAAAAGCACCTTTCTCGTGACCAAATAACTCACTTTCCATCAACTCAGCAGGTAATGACGCACAATCAATATGTACAAATGGCTTATCTTTACATTGGCAAGATGAATGTAAGAGCCGCGCGGCTACATCTTTTCCAGTACCTGTTTCACCACTAATCAGCACTGTAGGTGGCACAGCATCGCCAGCTACTAGTTGAGAAATTCGCATAATTTGCGCTTTTACACTTTGCATGGCAGGACTTTCTCCCAGCAATTCAACGCTGTCGATAATATGCGCATTACGCTGACGCGAATAATCCAAACTATTACTTTGCACTGTAGCAGCTTCTGCTTTTTGGACAGATATCAGCAGCTCTTCAAGATCTATCGGCTTCTTGAGGTAATTCATCGCACCTTGTTTGATGGCACTCACGGCATCGCTTACTTCACCATGTGCAGTCATGACGATAACAGCGGTATTTTTAGCAACTAACTCTGCCAATAAATCCAAACCGTTACCGTCTGGCAAACGCATATCCAGCAACACAATATCAGGTGAAAACTGTTTTGCACTAGCACGCGCATCCTGCAAATTTTCAACATGCACACATTCATATCCAGCCTTTTGCAGGCGACGCTTTACCGCTCGTGCAAACAACACCTCATCCTCTACAATCAATAGTTTCGGTTGTTGATTGACTAACATGGGTGCGCTTCCTGATGAAACATGGCTAGAGATGAAATGTGCTAATTGCAATTTATGCCCCTAACTAATCAACATCAGTTGATGTAACTGAAGCTTTTGGCTTACTAAAGTCATAACGCATACCTATCCAGCCGGCTCGTGGTGCACCAGGAGCTAGAAAGGTTTCATTCGACCCAGTCCCATTAGCAAAAGCACCATTAGCATCAAACCCATTAGTTCCAAGCATCGCACTAGTGTAATAATTACGATCAAACACATTATTCACTTTGGCGAATAATTGCCAGCCAGTATTAGACAGCGTGTAACGCGTATCCAAATTCAATACACCATAGCCGCCCACTTTGCCTGAGCCAAAATATGTAACCCCATCAGCCTGATGCTGGTTATTTTCATTACCTCGGGCATATTGATCTGAGAAAAATACTGCACTAGCGCCAATTACCCAGGTAGGCATTGCACGCCACTCACCGCGCAATTTAAATTGATGCCTAGGAATTCCAGGAATATTATCACCAGGATTCACAGTTATGACATTATTGCTATTGGCATCAAGATGGTTAGATGAGTTGACATCACTAGCAATGTCAAAGGTAGTTTCGTATGTTGCTTTAATATAACTGTAACCAGCTGACCAACGAAAATCTCCAGCTACACCACTCACGCCAAGATCAATACCTTGACGGCGCGTATCACCAACGTTCTGAAAGAATCCGCTGCCTGATGTATTGGCGGCAATAAACTGCAAATCATTAGAGTTGGTGGCACGATAAATCGACGCATTCCATTTGGTCGTATCACCAAGCTTACCGCGCACGCCGCCTTCAAACGTTTTAGCTACAACTTGTTTTAGTTGCGGATCACCTGCCATTGCATTAGGTAAGTTACATGGCACTGCTGGGTCAGCACAGCCCGTTTCAATGATAGATGGTGCACGATTGCCTTCGTTATAACCAGCATATACATTCAGCTCTGGTACGAAACTATAAGTTAAGCCTACTGCTGGATTAAAGCGGTTATAAGTATCTGAACCCGTCAGTGAGCCAGTACCTGCACCACCAATTGGCTTGAGTAAGTCATCATTGTTAATATGAGTATTGTTATAACGACCTGACGCGGTTAACGCCAACTTTGGTGTTACATTGTAAGTGTCCGTAGCAAATAGGCTCCAAGTACGACTGCGGCCTTTTAGCGAAACATCTGTGCTCACAGCATCTAGCACTCCACCTACACCACGCGCAGCGTCAAATGTACTAAATAATTGACTGGTTTGGTCAAAGCTTATGCGTGCCAAATCTGCACTTGCACCTGCGGTTAACTGGTTTGTGTCTGTTACCCAGGTTAATTGAGCACCTAGACCATAGCCTTTTTGATCGATATGGCTTTGGTTAATGACACCTTCATTATCGCCAACAGTAGCCCAGTTCGCATTCAAATCCCCATTATAGGTGCTGGTCCGATTCTTACGGTAATAGGCATTGGTCGTCAGCAATAACTCATTTGAAAGCCATGTACTAACTTTTGCATTGAGGAAACCTAACTTATTCTTAGTGTTATCTGGTTTGGTATTTACGGATTTATATCCCAGGTTTTGCAGCATACTTTGCGGTGTATATCCATTACCTGTCAAATCGGTATCTGCACCAGTGAAGCTGATGTCTACATCTGTTTTATCATTGCTCCAACCCAGTTTACCAAAGCCCTGTAATACATCTGAAGGTGAACTGTCGCGCCAACCATCTTCTTTAAACTTATTTCCGGCAAAAAAGTAACTCACACCATTATCAAGCTTACCACCATACTCACCCTCAATAGCTCTGCGTCCCCATGAACCGCCAGACACTTGAGCCCCGCCGCCTGGATTATGCTCACCACTCTTAGTTTGCACAGACACAGCGCCTCCTAATGTGTTTAAACCAAATAAGGGGTTAGATCCTGGCATCAATGCAATGCTGGAAATAGCGTTTTGCGGAATCAAATCCCAATTCACGGTATCACCAAAAGGCTCGTTAATACGCACACCATCCTGATACACAGAAAGACCTTGCGGAGTACCCACCAAAGGCGATGCAGTAAAACCACGGAAGTTGACATCTGGTTGATAAGGATTGTTTTGCGCTTCGTTAATATTCACACC
>DAIDAH010000217.1 GCA_027310735.1 Methylotenera sp.
TGATGATCTATTGCTACCACGGCAACGCCAGCCAAGTGTATGCCAGCATGTTCAGCGACTTTAAATTCAACGAGGTTTACAGTGTCGATGGCGGCTACGAAGCATTGGCGCCAGCCCTGCTAGAGCAACCTGCCCTCACGGCAAAATCCAGTAGCGCATTGGCTGACTTTCTTACCGAATATCACTTTGACGCAAACGACCTCAACAGCGCTTGGGATCATGCGCTTACACCGCTCATGCGCACCGCACTGCAAGGACGAGATGACTTGGCAGAAGAGTTATTAGCCTTAGGCGTGAATATCCACATGCGCAACTTTGATGGTAACAATGCGCTCTGGCTAGCCTGTGTATCAGGCAATGCCAAACTGGTACAAAGACTCATCGACGCTGGCATCGACATAGATAACTGCAATCTCACAGGTGCCACTGCGCTTATGTACACCGCATCCAGCGGCAAACATGAAATGATGAAAATTCTGCTAACTAACGGCGCAGACCCGCTTATCCGCACTGATGACGACTACTTGGCAGTAGACCTAGCTGCAACGGAAGAATGCCTTAAATTGCTAAGGCATACCGCAGCTTAATTGGTTTTACCATATCGGTGAATGTCGTCACACAGATGACATTCACTCCCACGCTTTCATAACCACCTCACACCATGCGAAAACCCTCACTCCTAGAACGCCTACGCGCAAAAAAACGTACTCAAGCCATGATAGTCGGCGTTACTTGGTACACCGATGAAACATGGTCACAAGTAAAAGCCGCCGCCGCAGACCCTGAGTGTTTTGAAAAGTCGTTCCCAGATTGGGAAGCCATGGCAGTTTCAGCCCGTAGAGAACTACAGCGCTCAGGCGCAAGAGCCTTGGAGTTTCACATTATTCCGCAAGAACTATTTGATTGGTGCGTACTGAACAGCAAAACCAACAATGCCGAATCAAGAGCCGAGTTTGTGTCAGAGAAATTGACGGCTGCGCATAACGCTTGATGTTAGCGCTAGGCTTTGCGGATAAAGCATTTGCCACAATGCTTGCTATTTAATATAGTACAGGTGAGGCTATACCTAACTGCAAGATTTAAAAGAAAAACAACATGCAAAAATCAACATTTTCAATGTTATTTAATGGACGCATGCGTCTGCTTAATAACTATTAGGCAAAGCCTCGACATCAATAATAACAACTCAGGGAGAAAAAATGTTTTGTCCAAATTGTGGAAACTCAAACGACAATACTGCGAAATTTTGTTCGGGCTGCGGTAGCGCGTTGCCTAAGTCTGTCAAAGAAGAGTCACCTACTCAAGCAGAAATTAATGTCCCAAATAATCCAGACGAGTTTTACAAAGCCATAGTTGACCCAAAAAATCAAGATTACTATTTGAGCCAATTTTCCCGTTTTGATAGCAATGGGAAAGTCAGCGCCTCATGGCATTGGCCAGCCTTCTTTGTAACCTTTTACTGGCTTCTTTACAGAAAGATGTGGCTAAATGCCATCATATATTTCTTTCTGCCCTATTTCGTAATGATTCCCTTGGGGGTTACTGGTGCCGTGGCTGGCGATTCTGCGGGCATCGTAATTGGCATAGGCTATATCCTGTTTTTGATTGCCACATTTCTGTTGCCGCCGATGTACGCAGATGCTCTTTACTATAAACACTGCAAAAAAAGAATTGCAGAAGCAAGCGTGTCGTCGCAAAACTTAGAAAGACGGCTAGGAGAACTTTCTGGGAAAGGCGGAACCAGTAGCGTGGCACTGATTTTCGTGCTTATTTTTGCCTTTATCGCCTTTATCGGAATTTTGGCTGCTATTGCAATCCCAGCGTATCAAGATTACACAACAAGGGCTCGTATGGTTGGAGCCGTAGCCCTAGGAAGCAATGCCGCCGATTCTGTCGCCAGCTACTACTATCAACATCAGGAAGTTCCCAGTAGTCTGGAACAAGCTGGCTTTGCGACACCAATATCTCCAGCAGTAAAGGGACTCAGCGTTAATAGTGAAAACGGCACGGTGATTGTCACTATGTCTAGTCCCCCCATAATTGGGAAAACCCTCCTATTTGTACCAACACTAGATTCAAACAAGAAAATCGTATGGACATGTATGAGTCAGGAGATTCAAGACAAATATCTACCTCAACAATGTCGACAGAAAAAGTAAGCGTAGGGCGTACTTGCCTTTGGCCGTGCACCCTATTGAGTTAAAATCTACTTTCGGCGTACTGCTTCGCCAGTACGCCCTACATTAACTACATGAACAATTAAACACTCAGCTCTTCAATAACAATCTAATAGAAATAAAGATAAATGCAATTACCCCGAAATCCAAATAACCTTCTCTACACAATCTCACTATCGATTGTGATGTTGCTTGCCTGCCCATTGTCTTACGCTGGCGCTGTCAGTGACCGCATTATGGAGTATCGCTTACAGCAGACGCAGGATATTGAAGATGCTGAGTATGTTGGCAACATCACGTTACCTAGTGGTGCAAAAGTGATACACGACGTACCTTATGGCAAAGATAGTCAGCAGCGTATGGATGTTTATCTGCCAGCACAAGCGGCAGGTGCGCCGGTGATTTTTATGGTGCATGGAGGCGCTTGGCGTTTGGGCGATAAGGGCGCGCAAGCCGTTGCTGCAAACAAGGTTACGCGCTGGGTTTCTAAAGGCTTCATCTTAGTTTCAGCCAATTATCGACTGCTGCCGAATACTGCTCCGATAGAGCAGGCACAAGATATTGCCAATGCCCTTGCTACCGCACAAGATAAGGCGGCATCGTGGGGTGGAGACCCGACCAAGTTCATTTTAATGGGTCACTCGGCTGGCGCACACCTTGTTGCGCTTTTGGCCGCATCACCTGAAATAGCATTAAAGGTAGGCGCTAAGCGCTGGCTAGGTGCTGTTTTGCTCGATAGCGCAGCACTCGATCTAGTAAAAATCATGGAGGCAAAGCACTTACGCTTATATGACAGAGCCTTTGGAGATGACCCCGCCTATTGGAAGGCAGCATCACCTTTTCATAACATCACACAAAGCGCTACGCCAATATTAGCGGTGTGCTCTACTTTACGCATAGACTCATGCTCACAGGCTGATCGCTTTGTGAATAAAGCAATGCTATTTAATGTACGGGCAAGTGTGCTGGAGCAAAATCTAACACACAAAGAAATCAATCAGCAGTTAGGCGTTGATGGTGCTTACACCGATGCCGTTGAGGCATTTATGGCTACGCTGAATGAGTCTGTGATGCATGTGCTGGCTAATCATCCAAGCACAACGCATCGCACAGTGCTTTAACTCAACGGCTAACAAACATAGGGCGCACATGCATTTTGCAGTGCGCCCTATCGAAACTTCAAACATGTTTTAGCGTACAGGTTCACGCGTACGCCTACATGACAAATTAAACGCTCAAAATTTCAACCGTGACATCTTCTTCGCCCATCATCGCTTGGCAAGCTAAGCGAGATTTTGAGCCTACGCCTACAGTGGCATCTAGTCTTTCGTTTTCTGCACGCTGGATTTTAGAAATGCTCTTACGGCCTTCTAACACTGAGATATGGCATGAGCCACATTCAGCTTTGCCTTCGCATTTGTGCGCAATATCTTCGCCGCCAGCCAGCAACGCAGAAAGAATGCTGCTTCCAGCAACAGCTTGATAGGTTTTACCTGATGGTTGAACGGTAAGAATTGGCATAGCTATAACTCCTAATGTGAATTTGGATTGAATGATTTGTCGGTTTTGTCGCAAAAATAACGCGAAAGCACGCAAAATTGAGTGCACAAATAGCTAATAGCAAAAGCTGTACCAAATACTTATCACTAACGAATATGCTGAATATTAGGCGGATTACCACTTGAAACACCTGCTATATAACGCTTTGCTTCACGCCGTGGTTGATACTTTATATTGAAGAGGCATATGCTTGATTTCAGTAAGTAGAAACTCTCAACAATGACAAAAATAAGGATCACATCATGAAAATTAGTGCTCGCAATGTCTTTCAAGGCACCATCTCAGCCATCAAGCTAGGTAGTGTGAATACAGAGGTGGATATTACGCTTGGTGGCAACGATAAAATCGTTGCAATTGTGACTAACGGAAGTGTGGAATCATTAGGGCTTACTGCTGGTAAAGCCGTGACTGCCTTGATTAAAGCCTCTTCTATACTGGTAATGACTGATAGTAATGGTATTGCACTGAGTGCTCGAAATGTTTTAGCTGGTAAAGTCAGCAAGCTAAGCAATGGTCAAGTGAACTCAGAGGTTGGCATCACTCTATCTAGCGGTGCTACGGTATTTGCAACCATCACGCATGATGCAGTTGAAGAGTTAGGCATCAAAGAAGGCGTAAGTGCGAGCGCAGTATTTAAAGCCTCTTCAGTCATTATAGGTGTTGCTAAATAAGTTAGCAGTCGTGAAAAAAGTGAAACAAAATGGGCAGGTCGTTACGTCTTGCCCATGTTTTGTTTGGCAAGTGCTATCTCGGCATACTATCTATCAATTCCACAGGCAGTGTAACCAAATGCTGCTTACAACTATCCAGCTTGTCTGAATAACTTTTAACCTGCACCCATCGCCCCTCTGGAATGCGCCAGGCAACGACAC
>DAIDAH010000218.1 GCA_027310735.1 Methylotenera sp.
GAGTATGGGCGTGGTCGAATTGCAGGCACGACAGGTCGCGATAAAAATGGTGGTGGTGCCAACTCTATATTTGGTCATGTAGGCGGGGATGTTGGTATCAGTAGCAATTGGCGTGCAGGACTCTCGTACTTGAGTGTTTCACCGCAAGATCGAACATCAAAAGATATGGATTCGGCTGGCACTTATATTAGCAATACCTTTACTGGTGACAGTCATATATGGGTTGCAGACTTTGTATGGAAGTGGGCGCCCAACGGTAATGCCACCAACACAAGTTTAAAGCTGCAAGGCGAATATCTGCATCGTAATGAAGATGGCACTCTAAATACCGATAGCTACACAGCCAGTCAGTCTGGATGGTACGCGCAAGCTGTTTATAAGTTTATGCCACATTGGCGAACTGGGGTTCGCTATGATCGGCTTAATAGTGGTAGCGTAGATTATGGTCTTAACTCCAAAAATCTATCTAATACCAGCTACGATCCGCAGCGCTACACTTTAATGCTGGACTACACGCCTAGCGAGTTCTCACGCATTCGCTTGCAATTCGCTCGCGATGAATCTAGACAAGAAGCAACAGACAATCAAGTGTTCATTCAATACCAAATGAGCTTAGGTGCCCACGGCGCCCACAAATACTAAGGAGATCTTTTATGAAACGTCCTATGAAATTTTTAATGCAAGCAATATCACTATCTGTATTTTGTATGAGTACTCAGGCGGCGCATGCTGCGCTTAATGTTTTTGCCTGTGAGCCAGAGTGGGGCGCACTAGCACAGGAGCTTGGAGGTGACAAAGTCAGTGTTTTTACCGCGACAAATGCAATGCAGGATGTACATCATATTGAAGCCAAGCCTAGTCTGGTCGCTAAGCTGCGTAAAGCGGATTTGCTGATATGTACAGGCTCTGAACTGGAAATAGGCTGGTTGCCAGTGTTACTACGTCAATCTGGAAATGACAAGCTACAAGCTGGGAAGCCAGGGTACTTTGAAGCAACACATTATGTGCGGATGCTGGAAATACCTACGCGTTTAGATCGTGCTGATGGCGATGTGCATCCTGGCGGTAATCCGCATATTCAAACTGACCCGCGTAACATAGGTAAAGTAGGAGATGCTTTAGCGCAAAGGCTCGCCGAGGTGGATGCACCTAATGCAGCTTTTTATCAAAGTCGCCATCAAGATTTTGCGCAACGCTGGCAAGATGCTATCAAGCATTGGGAAACTCAAGCTGCACCACTTAAAGGTATTGCAATTGTGGTTCAGCATAAAGGTTTCCCATATCTTGAAGATTGGCTTGGCTTGCATGAAATAGCTACACTGGAACCCAAGCCGGGAGTCGAGCCGACCAGCACCCATCTTGCTGAGGTGTTAGCGCAAATACAAAGACAGCCCGCAAAAATGGTGATTAGGGCTGCCTATAATAATGACCGCCCATCATTATGGTTGTCGGATAAAGCTAAAATTCCAGCGGTGTCACTGCCTTTTACTGTTGGTGGCTCTGAGCGCGCAAAAGATTTATTTTCGCTGTTTGATGATACGGTGCAACGTCTTTTAGATGCCAACAAATAAAAGAAGGGGTCGTCATGAACTTTGAGTCACTTAATCTTAGTGTGCTGGATATTAGTATACTTGGCCCCGCATTTTTAGCAGGCTTGCTTGTGTTAGCAACACATGTGCCACTTGGGCAGCAGGTGTTGAAGCGCGGTATTGTATTTATCGATCTTGCTGTTGCTCAAATTGCGGCATTAGGCGTTATTGCTGCGGATGCAATGGGTTGGGAGCCGCAAGGTTTAAAAGTGCAGATTGCTGCAGTTTGTGCTGCTTTACTTGGTGCATTGTTGCTTACATGGACGGAAAAACGTTGGCCGGAAGTTCAAGAGGCTTTGATCGGAGTATTTTTTGTATTAGCTGCAAGTGCAGGTATTTTACTGCTATCAAATAACCCACATGGCGGAGAACACCTAAAGGATTTATTGGCCGGCCAGATACTGTGGGTAAGCATGAGCCAGTTAATTCCAGTAATGTTGTTAACTTTGACGCTTCTGGGTATATGGTTTGGATTCAGGCAGCGTATTGGCCGTGCATGTTTTTATGTGCTTTTTGCTTTGGCTGTCACGGCATCCGTACAATTGGTCGGGATATATTTAGTCTTTTCCAGTCTGATTATTCCTGCACTCGCTGTTCGCAATTGGCCTGAATCAAGGAAGTTGCTTGGAGGATATTCGGTTGGAGTCATTGCCTATGTTTTGGGGTTGGCGCTTTCAGCAGTGTTTGACTTGCCTTCGGGGGCGGTTATCGTATGGTGTCTTGCATTTACAAGTGTCATTGCGAATCTGAAGGTCATGAGTATCAAGTCTGCGTCGTGATAATTATTGACGTTGTTAATTAATACTAAAATTAATTAAAGCAGTGTGAATCGTAGAAATGCTGTAGAAATGCTTAATAACGTTTGATTATAGATATGTTTTTGTCTATAATCGCGCGCTTGCTCAGTAATGTTTATTGGGCAAGTAACAATCAACCTTGTCACACTGCAACGCGATTTTAATATTTAACTTGTTTTTGTTAAGTATTTTGCAGGTGGCTTTAATCCATAAGGAGTATTAATGCGACACTATGAATTAGTTTTTATCGTCCACCCGGACCAAAGCGAGCAAGTACCAGCGATGATTGAACGTTATCGTTCATTGATCGAAACCAGTGGTGGTGCAATTCACCGCCTAGAAGACTGGGGTCGTCGTCAACTTGCCTACCCAATTCAAAAAATCCACAAAGCACACTATGTGTTAATGAACATTGAATGTAACCTTGAAGTGCTTGCTGAACTTGAGCATGGCTTTAAGTTTAATGATGCTGTATTGCGTCATTTGACTATGGCCACAAAAACTGCTGTGACTGAACCGTCACCAATGATGAAAGAAGAGAAATCTAAATCAGTGTTGAGTAAAGATGCAGCGCCAGCAGTGGCTACAGAGGTTGCAGCAGCTTAAGTTTTACAATTAAAGATGAATAAGCTGGTGTTACAAGCAGAAGTTGTGCAAATTGAGCCGCTTCGCTATACCCCAGCAGGCATACCGTTGTTAAGTGTTGTATTGCGACATGTTTCAGAGCAAGTTGAAGCTGGCATGAAGCGCAAGGTGGAATGTGAAGTAAATGCTGTTGCCTTAGGTGATTTGGCATTGAAGGGCCTGTTAAGCATAGGTACACACATTCAAGCGACTGGCTTTTTAGCCAAGCGTAGCCTGAAAAGCACGCAACTGGTCATGCACATTAACCATATAGAACGTATTTAGGAGTATTCACATGGCAAGAGAAATGTACAAACGCCGCCGTTACTGCCGTTTTTCAGCAGAAGGCATCAAAGAAGTTGATTATAAAGATGTAGATTTACTGAAAGATTTCATTTCAGAAAACGCTAAAATCATTCCAGCACGTATGACGGGCACAAAAGCACGTTATCAACGCCAATTAACGTCTGCAGTTAAACGCGCACGTTTCTTAGCTTTGCTTCCATACACAGACAAACACCAATAATAGGAGGCTACCATGCAAATTATTTTATTAGAAAAAGTGGGTAACCTAGGTAATTTAGGTGATGTTGTTAAAGTTAAGGATGGTTTCGGCCGTAACTTTTTAATTCCACAAGGTAAAGCTAAACGTGCAACTGAAGCTAACAAAGCTGAATTTGCTGCTCGCCGTGTTGAGTTGGAAAAACAACAAGCTGCAATCTTGGCTGCTGCGCAAGCGCGTGCTGAGAAATTGGCTGGTTTTGTTATTAGCATTGCACAAAAAGCTGGTGTTGATGGTCGTCTATTTGGTTCAGTAACCAATGGCGATATCGCTGAAGCATTGTTGGCACAAGGTTTTGAAGTGGCTAAGGCTTTAGTTCGTATGCCTAATGGTCCATTAAAAACTGTTGGTGATCACGCTGTGTCAGTTGCATTGCACCATGACGTTGTTGTTGATGTTACAGTAACGGTAGTTGGCGAAGCATAATAGCGACTACTGTTTGATTTAATCAAACATCCGTAATAAATAAAAAAGGCTACTTCGGTAGCCTTTTTTTTTATTTGGGTGTCTATATTTTGAGTGCGTGGTTATTCAGTATAATTGCGGTATGGCAGACCAACAATTAGACGCACTTAAAATTCCTCCTCACTCCGTAGAAGCTGAACAATCAGTCATTGGCGGTTTACTCTTAGATAATGATGCACTGGATAAAGTCGCTGATATTTTAACGGCAAAAGATTTTTATCGTTACGATCATAAAGCGATCTTCCAGCACATTGCCAAGCTGATTGAGCAGAATAAGCCAGCCGACATTGTGACGGTGGCTGAGTCTCTTGAGAATACAGCTGAGCTATCTGGTATAGGCGGTATTGCTTATTTGGGCGCTTTGGCACAAAGCACGCCAACAGCGGCAAATATTCGCCGCTACGCTGAAATCGTGCATGAGCGTGCCGTAATGCGTCAGTTAGTTGTCGTTGGTTCAGGTATTGCTGAAAGTGCTTATGCGCCGAATGGTCGCGATGCACAGCAGTTG
>DAIDAH010000219.1 GCA_027310735.1 Methylotenera sp.
GGATGAGATATTGGCAGAACGGTGCCTCGAAGCCGGGGCTCAGGATTTCCTGCTCAAGGACGAGGTAAATGGCCGTCGCCTGTCTCGGGCCGTACGGCAGGCGCGGCAACGTTACCTCATCGAAGATGCACTCAAAAATAGCCGCGAAAAATTGCGCCAGTTGTCCGAACGCGATCCGCTGACTGGATTGAGCAACCGACGCGGATTTGAGATCGCCTTGGAGGCCGCAGTTGCGCGGGCGCCTCGTGGTGATGACCGATTGGCTATCTTGCTTCTCGACCTGGACGACTTCAAGAGCATCAATGACACCTTAGGGCATGACGCAGGCGATGTGTTGCTACAGGAAATTGCACGACGATTGGGCAATACAGTGCGAGACGGCGATCATCTGTGCCGTCTCGGCGGCGATGAGTTCGTCGTCCTGATGACAAATTTCGAGCACGATGAACAAGCGGTGTTGCTGGCAGACCGGATCGTTCTTATGTTGCAGGAACCCATCCAGCTAGGGGTCACGGAACAAGTCATCACAACCAGCATTGGCATTGCCACCCTGGGCACTTGCGCTAACAACGCGGTGGACCTGTTGAAATTCGCTGATGTCGCGATGTATCAAGCGAAACAGGATGGGCGTAATCAAAGTCGATTCTATTCCTCGGCCTTACAAGAGGTTGTGCAGTCTCGCGCCATCATGAAGCACGATTTGAAAAGGGCATTGGAACGAAATGAATTCCGGGTCTTTTATCAAGCGCAGATTAGCGCAGCGGACGGAAGTCTGGGGGGAATGGAAGCACTCCTGAGATGGCAACATCCAACACTTGGCCTTTTGGCACCAGCGGCCTTTCTCTCGGTTGCCGAAGAAACCGGGGCAATTGTGGATATAGGTAACTGGGTACTATTGGAAGCCTGCCAACAGTTGAAGGAATGGCAACAACGACTTCCCGCAAAATGCCCAAAACTGGCGCTGGCCGTCAATCTGTCTGCGATCCAGATCAAACAGAATTCGTTGCCTGATACGGTAAGAAATGCGTTGGCCAAGTATGCACTTGAAGCCAACAGCTTGGAACTGGAAATCACCGAGAGCGTGTTAATTTCCGACACCAGCGCAACCGTCTCAATGCTTTCGGTAATTGTGGCGCAGGGTGTCACATTGTCTTTAGACGACTTTGGAACGGGATATTCGTCGCTGGACCATCTCAAATTGTTCCCAATCAGTGTTCTGAAAATTGATAGAGGATTCGTGTCTGCTGTCGGTAGTCAGGGCAAAAGCGAACAACTGCTTATCGCCATCATTGCTTTTGCCAAAGCGCTTCAATTGAAGGTGGTTGCCGAGGGCGTCGAGACAAAGGAACAGGCTGAGTTCTGTGCCCATCACGGCTGTGATTTACTCCAAGGTTACTATTTCTCTCGGCCGGTTCCGGCCGACGAGTTTGAAATCGCCTTCCTGGCGCCGTAGGAAATCGAACCGCCTGTCGCCCACATCAGCTTAGCGTACTTTATATTCCGTTTTCTGAGACGACCCCTTCTAAGTAAAAAGAATAAAAAGCTGCCTAATGCCATTACCCCAGCTGCAATATAAAGCCCTGCGGAGTAATTCCCAAATATGGCGGCTATTTGGGCTGTAATTGCGGGTCCAATGATTTGAGCAACACCATAAGCAATCGTCATTTTTCCCATCATTTTGGCTGGTCGGGTAGGATAGTAGCGCCCTGCCATACTCAGTACAAGACTTACGATTCCCATACATGTGCCACCAAATAAGAGTGCACCAGCTAACGCACCTATCAACCCACCTCCGATAATTGGAAGTAAGATCCCAATTATTTGAATCGCTGCAGCTATAACAAGTGCGTTCAGCCCGCCGATTCGGCGAGCGATGAAATCCCAGACAATGCATGAAGGCCCAGCAGCTAAGCCAATGACAAGGAATACCAAATTTCCCTTGCCTTCGAGCCCTGGTATTGAGTTCACGATTGCTACGATAAAGGTGGCGGTGACCACATAGCCAAAGCCTGCACAAAAATAGGCTGCCATAAAAAGTCGTAGAAAAGCGTGGCTAGGAGGGCAGTCCAGCATGGATTTACCAGATTTGGTGATAATGCTTCGATCTGGGGAAGGTAACCAAACAAGAGCTGGAATGAGTAGCAATAGTCCGATACCGGAAAATACAAACCACTGTTCATTCCAGCTCATTGAAGGGGTCATCACGATGGCTGCTGCCGAGCAAACTGCAATACCTAAACCAACGCCAGAGAAATGTATGCCGAGTTCGCTATGGTGATTATGACGTATCAGCCAGTTCAGGATTAGGCCGCTACCAAACATCAAGCCAGCTGCGCTACTCAGGCCAGCAATGAAGCGTGATATTGACCATATGGTAAAGTTGTCTGTAAGCCCCATCATTACAGTACTTGCAACAGCTATGACCATTCCAAATCGGTAGAGGCGATCTTTAATCACAACGTCGTTTATCACGGAGGCTAGGAGTGCTCCGCATAAATAGCCCGAGTAATTGATGGCTGCTAGAAGTCCCGCATGTGGAAGTCCGAGACCAGCTTGTTCATGCATTAATGGAAGAAGTGGTGTGTATGTAAATCTAGCTATTCCCATAGCAAGGATTAGGCTGAAAATGCCAGCGCAAAGAACTTTCATGCGCTGAAATTGCTCATTCGGGTAATGCAATATAAATTGTTTGAGTAAACTGATAACCAAGTAACCTTAATCGTAAGTATTATTCTGCTTAATTCAGTTTAATATAAATGACCATGATTGGACTAAAAATCTAATTTTATTTGTCTGCCGTGTATGTCGCCTTCGTTCGACTGTTATCGATGATCCGTTAAAGTAGAAGGTCAGCTTTGTGGATTCCCCCGTCATTTAGTAAAATTAAGCGAGCGTCTCTGATGGGTCGACTCCGGCCTGATAGCCTATCAATTTAGTCGCAACAAAGCAGACGGCTTCAAATATAAATCATTACGTTACAACTAATCAAATCCCAGTTGCCTATCAACTGTAGGGTGCTTAAGATATAAAAATTACTCTCCATCATGAAAGTCGAATTGTGACCAAGCTTCGTAGCTTACGATAGCCACAGAGTTTGATAAATTTAAACTCCGATTATTAGGTCTCATAGGAATTCTTAAATGTTGTTCTAACGAAATACCAGAGCGGACATAATCTGGAAGCCCTGCCGTTTCAGACCCAAATAAAAATACATCACCTTCTTGATAATTAACATTTTTGTAATTACGGGTACCTTTAGTCGTAATCGCGAAAACTCTGGACCCATTGACTTGCTGCAGGAATGCATCATAACTTTTATGAACAGTTGTATTAGCTAAATCATGGTAATCCAATCCCGATCTTTTTAAATTCTTATCTGTTAAATCAAAACCTAGTGGCTCGATGAGATGGAGAAAAAAACCATTATTAGCAATTAATCTGATTATATTGCCTGTATTCTGCGGTATATTTGGTTCAAATAGTGCAATATGGAACATGTAGCAAATCTCAATATAAAAAAAGAATTTAATTTGAGTTATTGTATCAGTAGCATTGAAAGAGTCGTGTAGACCAATTCCTTCTTCTAAAAATAAAATGTTCTAGAGTGAATATAAGAAAAATTTCGTTAGTACTAAATTAATAGTATTAATAAATAACTTAATACTTTATAACCTATTGAAAAATTAATGTTTACGTAAAAAATTACTAATAAAATTTAATATTTCATGTCGGGATAACAGAAGACATTATTCGACTATGTGCAAACACTGGCGCAGACCTGCACTTGGTGAAGCCATTAGGCTTTTCACTAGATGACAAGCAACTCAAGCGCGCTGGGTTGGATTACCACGAATATGCCAATTTAATCGTGCATGAAAACTGGGCAGACTGCAAAACCGCATTAGCAGGCAAGCGCATGTTCGCAATCACCACCAAAGGCAGCACACGGCATAGCGACATTCAATTCCAAAGCGGGGATGTTTTTGTATTTGGCCCGGAGACACGCGGCTTGCCTGAAGAAATTCGTGCTGAATTCACACCAGAACATAGAGTACGTTTACCTATGCTAGCAAATAGCCGTAGCTTGAACTTGTCTAACTCCGCCGCAGTGTTGATATATGAGGCTTGGCGGCAGATTGGGTTTGAGGGTGGGCTGTAAAAATAAGATGCAAGCGTGTAAGTAATACACGCTTACTAAGAATTAAACCTCAATGAATTTAAAGCCCTTCAGCTTTTTGCTCGCGACCTAATAAATCCATCACGGCATCCTGCGCACTTTTTCCGCGCGACAAAACTTGATTCACTTCGTAAGTAATTGGCATATCCACCTGCATAGTACCGGCACGGCGAATCACCTCGGCAGTTGTATTCACGCCTTCGGCAACGTGACCCAAGCCATGCAAAATATCCGCCAAAGACTTACCACTCGCCAATTGCAGACCCACTTCGCGGTTACGTGAATACTGGCC
>DAIDAH010000021.1 GCA_027310735.1 Methylotenera sp.
CTGCCAGTAAAACCGTCGCTCTCGGCAAGGTTGCGCTGGTCGATACAAAAGACGACATCATTGCCGTTGGCCGCATTCCGGAAACACCTGGCATACTAACCATCCACTACCCAAGAGCGCTGATGCAACCAGCAGTTCTACAAAACCTTGCGATTGTGATCGCGTTGGGATTCCTTACGTTGCTGGTTGAGATTTTCATCATTCGCTCCATCTTGCAAAATCAGGTTGCCATTCCACTTTCTCGTTTGATTCGTGCGACAAAGCTGCTCGGGTCATCCAAAGATCGCTTGGATACCAGCGACCTACCGACACAATCCCAAGGTGAAGTCGGTGAGCTTGCGCGTGATTTTTCCCTCATGGCGAAAAATATTCAAGATGTACATGAACAATTAGAGATTAAAGTTCATGAGCGCACAGTAGCACTTGAGGCTGCCAACCAGAAACTAATGGCACTAAGCGAGACCGACCAACTCACCGGTATTGCCAATCGCCGCTGCTTTGACAAGGTGTTAGCAAGCGAATGGCGGCGCGCCCAACGCACAAGCAGTTGTTTAATGCTGGCAATGATCGATGTGGACTGGTTCAAGAAGTACAACGATCACTACGGACATCAGGCTGGGGATGATTGCCTGCGGAGTGTCGCCCAGACGATTGCGGCCCATACTAACCGCGCGGGCGACTTGGTTGCACGCTATGGTGGTGAGGAATTCGCACTCATCATCACAACCACCAACCCAGAAAATACATTAACTTTCGCTCAGAGACTTTGCGAGGCGCTGGAAAAACTCAACTTACCGCACGCCATGTCAGAATTTGGGCATGTTACGGTGAGCATAGGCATTGCCTACACAACCAATGCAAAAGATACGTCGGCAGAAGATCTATTAAGAAAAGCGGATGAGGCTCTTTACTCGGCCAAGGAACAAGGTCGTAATCAAGCTGTCCTATACGCTACTACTAGCTAGCGAAAAGGCCTTCATGTGAGAGCGAAAGCGCTAATGCGCTAAGGTAGGTTTTTGATTGAGGGTTGATCGTTGCGCTAAATTTACAACTGAACATTATAACTACTGTAGTAGCAAACAACGCTAACTCTGCTCAACATTGATTCTGCTCCACTGCGTAAAGCAATGCCGTTGTCACGTTTCAGTCACGCACATGAAAAAGCGGCTTAGAGGTATTTCACTCTAAACCGCTTGGATATTGGTAGGGCGTGCGGGGATCGAACCCACGACAAACGGATTAAAAGTCCGCTGCTCTACCAGCTGAGCTAACGCCCCATTTTACTAATGGGAAATACAGTAAATGTATTTCTGGTATTTCGCTTAGTGATTTGCGTCACTCAGGAAAGGGCGCAATTATGCTAGAAACTTAGAGACTGGTCAACGACTAATTGTAAAAAAAGCCAACTTTTTGCAAAATTTATTTTTTAGCTTAGTCCTCAAACACTGGATTTTATTAGCCTCTGAAGCTATACGCTCTCTTTTTACTATATAGTTTCAATGAGTTAATTACATTAAACACTAACGCATACCTGGCATCTTGCCGCCCATCAAGTTACCCATGCTGCGCATCATTTTCGCCATGCCGCCTTTGGCAAACATTTTCATCATTTTTTGCGTTTCTTCAAACTGCTTCAGCAAACGATTTACTTCTTGCACTTGCACACCACTACCATCTGCAATACGTTTTTTACGCGTAGCCTTAATAAGCTCTGGCTTACGGCGCTCTAGTGGCGTCATACTATTGATAATGCCTTCAATACGGCGCACAGCCTTATCTGCATCGTCTGGATTCATTTTGGCGGCCATACCAGCCATTTGGCTAGGCATTTTATCCATCAGCGCACCCATACCACCCATTTTGCGCATTTGCGACATTTGCGCTTTAAAGTCGTCTAAATCAAAGTTTTTACCAGACTTAACTTTATCAGCAAGTTTTTGTGCTTCAGCCATGTCGACATTTTTGTGGGCTTGCTCAATCAGGCTCAGCACATCGCCCATGCCCAGTACGCGTGATGCCATGCGCTCTGGATGGAATGGTTCCAGACCATCTACTTTTTCGCTGACGCCGATAAACTTAATAGGCTTGCCTGTGATGTGGCGCACAGATAAAGCCGCACCGCCGCGTGCATCACCATCCAACTTGGTAAGAATAATCCCAGTGAGCGGCAAAGTCTCGCCAAAGGCTTTTGCTGTATTAACCGCATCCTGCCCCTGCATAGCATCCACAACGAATAATGTTTCAATCGGATTAAGCTGCGTATGCAACGCTTTGATTTCAGCCATCATGGCTTCATCAATACCTAAACGACCTGCAGTATCGAAAATCACCACGTCGTAATAACCGCGTTTCGCAAAGTCCAAGGTTGCACTAGCAATATCCGATGGCTTTTGATCAGCACTACTGTCAAAACACTCAATGTCCAATTGTTTGGCGAGTGTTTTGAGCTGCGCTATCGCTGCGGGTCTGTAAACGTCAGCACTTGCAAGCAGCACTTTCTTTTTTTGTTCTTTTAATAATTTAGCAAGCTTGGCTGACGTAGTAGTTTTACCTGAGCCTTGTAACCCAGCCATTAAGATAATCGCTGGCGGTATAGCGGCTAGATTCAATCCGACATTAGCCTGCCCCATCAATGCAGTAAGCTCATCGTGCACCACTTGAATCACTGCTTGCCCTGGGGTTAGGCTCTGCAATACCTCTTGACCCTGTGCGCGCAATTTAACCTGTGCGATAAAATCTTTAACAACAGGCAGTGCAACGTCAGCCTCAAGCAAGGCCATACGCACTTCACGCATTGCATCAGCGATGTTATCTTCGCTTAATCGCGCTTGACCGCGCAGATTCTTAATAACGCCCTGTAAGCGTCCGGTTAAATTTTCTAGCATAATGTGCTCTTACAAAAATAGATTAAGCCAATTTTACATCAAGCTATTATGTTCTAAGTGTTTTTACGCCATAATTACACTATGCAAGCATTAATTCCATATATTGTCGTCGTGTTTATCTATCTCGCCGTAGCGGCAGATTATTGGCGTGGCGCAAAAACACCTAACAACACTTACTCATTAAATCTCCATTCAGCTATGATAGCGCTGGGCTTAGTGGTGCATAGCTGGCTGTTATATCAAAACATTTTCAAAGACGCCTTTAATTTAAGCTTATTCAATGCCCTTTCAGCAATCTTTTGGCTCACGGTACTTATTTACTGGCTTGCGGATTTAACACATAAACTAAACAGCCTTCAGGCCTTTGTACTCCCACCCGCTGCCATTTTCGCGCTGATGCCAGCATTTGGTATTGACGACCATTTTTTACCGGCAAATGAATCAGCATTATTTTTAACACACATCACGATTGCGCTCTTGGCCTATAGCTTATTTACATTTGCTGCCTTGCATGCATTACTGATGGCAATTGCTGAACGTAGCCTGCATAACAAACCAACCATCATCAAACTACCCAGCTTTCCACCTTTAATGATCATGGAAAGATTGCTATTTAGAGTAATTGGCTTGGGGTTTGCATTGCTGACTATTACAGAGATAAGCGGAATATTATTCTCTGAGCAAATATTCTCTAAACCAATGCAGCTTAATCATAAAACCATATTTTCAATTGCCAGCTGGTTTATTTATGGTTGGCTGCTATTTGGCCGCTACCAATATGGATGGCGCGGAGTAAAGGCTATACGCTGGACTCTTTCAGGCTTTGCGCTGCTTTTACTTGCCTACGTTGGCAGTAAATTCGTACTAGAAGTGTTATTACACCGATAGAATTCCACGCTTGAAAAAGAGCGAAACCCTATACACTTACCCGCTTATCGTAAACTAATGCTTGGCCAACCTTGTTGCGCCGCATACTCTGTCAAAGTTGGATCCGCATCGACAGCAACGGGATGACTCACCAATTTCATTAATGGTAAATCATTGTGTGAGTCGCTATAAAAATAGCTTTCTGTGAAGTCTGACAACTGCTGACCGCGCTCAGCTAACCATTGATTCAAGCGCGTCACTTTGCCTTGCTGGAAACTAGGCACACCTGCCACACCACCCGTAAACTGACCACCAATCTCTTCTGGGTCGGTACCGATTAAATTATCGATACCATAGGCTGTGGCGATTGGCTTAGTAACAAAACTATTGGTCGCAGTAATCACCAACATCAGATCACCTTGCGCACGGTGCTTATCAACCAGCGCCTGCGCCTTAACCGTCATCATTGGACGAATCACACGCTCCATATACTTGTTATGTAACACATCTAAAAACTCGCGCGGATGCTCACTAAGTGGCTTAAGTTGAAACTCCAAAAACTTGTAAATATCCAAGTTACCATTTTTATAATCCTGATAGAACTGCTCATTGCGCTCATGATGCGATTTTGCATCCAACAACCCTTCTTCGATTAAAAACAAGCTCCAGTTATAGTCACTATCGCCCGCCAAAAGGGTGTTATCAAGATCAAATAAAGCTAAATTTTGTTTCATGTTCTATTTCTTTAATGTTGAGTAAAGTTTAAAGTCAGTGATATATGTTAGTGAGTTAATGTAAGATTAATCAGCTTTCTGCATTGCAGAAAGCACCAAAAACACGCCCACTAAAATCACGGCAAGTGCAATAAATTCCATACGAGTCACATGCTCATTCGCCAGCCAGATACCGACGGCGAAGGCAACCACGGGATTAACAAAGGTGTTGCTGCTAGCCACCAATGGACGTACCGTTTTAATTAGATATTGATAAGCACTATAAGCTACCAGTGAGCCGAGTACGATCAAAAACAACATTGCAACCCATGATTTCTGGCTAATGCTTTGCGGCCAAGCTTCGCCCTGCAAAGCACTCATAAGCAACAGTGCCAAGCCGCCCACCAGCATTTGAGTTGCACTAGCCATCAAACCTTGCGGCATCGCTAGGTGTTTACTCCACACAGATCCAAACGACCAACTCGCAGCAGCAAAAATCAATAATAGTGCGCTAGTTAAATCACCATGCAAGGTACCACCAACATTTAACAAAACAATACCAACTAAACCAATGCCAATGCCCAACCATTCTTTTGTCGTGATTTTATGTCCCCACAATGAGGAAAAAATTGCCATCCAAATAGGCGCGGTAGCTATAGAAAGTGCAGCTACACTAGATGAGATGGTCTGCTGCACATAACAAACGGTACCATTACCCAAAGCCGGCAATAACAATCCAACAGCACTAGCACCTAACCACTGCCGCCTAGTCGGATTTTGCGAGCCCAGATAACGCATAACGCCATATAAAATCACTCCAGCTACCGTAAAGCGCAGTCCTGCCATCAAAAAGGGGGGGAAGCTTTCCATACCGAAGCGTATGGCGAGATAGGTCGAACCCCAAATAAAGTAAGTGCAAAATAACGCCAAGACAATCCAGAGGCTTTGGTTCTTAGTAGGCATGCAGTTATACTTTCAAAAGACTATAACGTAGTTGGAGCGTAATAAATTACGCTCCATCACACTTAAGGAAAACTGCTATATATAGACAACCTAGATTTGTGGATGCGCACGCTCAAGCTTGCTGTGCAACTTGTTCAAACCATTTAAATAAGCTTTAGCTGAAGCAATTACTATATCCGTGTCAGCACCCTGGCCATTCACAATACGGCCACCTTTAGAAAGGCGCACAGTGACTTCACCCTGAGCATCCGTACCACTGGTAATATTGTTAACTGAATAAAGTTGCAACTCTGCACCGCTTTGTACAATATTCTCAATAGCCTTAAAAGCCGCATCTACAGGACCACCGCCATCTGATTCAGCTCGCTTTTCTACGCCACTTTCCGATAAAGTAAGAATCGCATGCGGCGTTTCACCTGTAATAGAAGCCACTTGTAAATAAACAAGCTTGAAGTACTCCGTTGCCTCAGAAACAAACTCATCGCTCACTAAGGCATGCAAGTCTTCATCAAAAATTTCAGACTTTTTGTCAGCTAAGGTCTTAAAGCGTGCAAATGCGGCATTCAATAAATCTTCAGTTTCAAGCTCAATACCTAATTCTTTCAAGCGTGTTCTAAACGCATTACGCCCAGACAACTTGCCCAACGTTAATTTGTTTGCACCCCAACCCACATCTTCGGCGCGCATAATTTCGTAGGTTTCGCGATGCTTCAATACACCGTCTTGGTGAATGCCAGACTCATGCGCAAACGCATTCGCACCCACAATCGCTTTATTCGGCTGCACCGGATAACCTGTAATAGTTGAAACTAATTTGGATGTCGGGACTATTTGTGTGGCATCAATGCTAGTGCTCAAATTAAACACGTCGTTACGCGTTTTGACTGCCATAACAACTTCTTCCAAGCTTGCATTACCTGCACGTTCACCCAAGCCATTAATCGTACACTCGACCTGACGCGCACCACCCATAACTGCAGCCAATGAGTTTGCAACCGCCATACCAAGATCATTATGACAATGCGTAGACCATACAACCTTATCACTATTGGGCACACGAGCAATCAATTCACGCATACGCTCACCCCAAGGGGCTGGAATAGAATAGCCAACAGTATCAGGTACATTAATTGTTGTAGCACCCGCTTGAATCACAGCATCAAATATTCGAATCAAAAAGTCCATGTCAGAACGCACAGCATCTTCAGCTGAGAACTCCACATCACTCGTGTATTCCAATGCCCATTTAACGGCTTGTACGGCACGCTCTACGACCTGATCTTCGGTCATGCGCAACTTATTTTCCATGTGAATTTTACTAGTTGCGATAAATGTGTGAATACGCCCACTAACAGCATGTTTAATAGCTTCACCTGCACGACGCACATCGTTTTCACTCGCACGCGCCAATGAGCAAACCGTAGAAGTCTTAATGATTTTTGCAATTTCGGAGATTGCATCAAAATCACCTGGGCTAGCAGCGGCAAAACCCGCCTCGATCACGTTAACACCTAATTTCTCAAGCTGACGTGCAATGCGGATTTTTTCTTCCTTAGTCATTGCCGCACCAGGGCTTTGTTCGCCATCGCGCAAAGTAGTGTCAAAAATAATAATTTGTTCTTGTGTCATGGTCATTACCTAATTTTTATTCAGCATTATTTTAATTGGGTTAACTTCTTGAAGTATGAAGAAGTTATCTTAAATGTTGCTCAAACTTATATTAACCTTAAGCGAGCATCTGACAGCATTTTTTAAGTGCAGTACAGTTCAATACAATGTGTAGGGGAGATAGTTTGCGCGCTAGCGCAGGGTACGAGCATGTAATGCGCCATTGCGAAGCGCAACTGGACGTAACGCAAATATTTTACGCAACAATAATGCACTAGCAAGAACGCTAAGCACATGTGCAATATAGGAAATATGTGGATTCAACATGGTAGTTAGAAATATAGTATTTTTTTCTGCATTCTGCAAGCATTTAAGTATCTGAATTTATTTAAAATGCTAATTTCTGACAATGCATTCAAGATATAAATTTCAGCTATCCGAACAAACACTTAGTCCTTTGAAAGTTTTTTTTGATTAAGCCTATCTCGCACCCAAAACACATATCCTGACAAGGCATAAACAATCATGACAAAAAACAACACTTCTGGCGGACTATATGAAATCAACACAAATGCCAACATCACACCCAAAATAACAAAAAACGGTACGCTTTGCTTTAAGTTAATATCCTTGCCGCTATAGTAACGCAAGTCCGTCACCATTGACGCCCCCGCAAAAACGGTAATTCCCCAAGCCATCCACTTCATCTGTAAAACACCAAAAAATACATCGCGCCCACTGACGCCATATTCATAAGATACCCAAACAAAGCCTGCCAACAATGCAGCAGCAGCTGGACTGGGCAATCCTTGGAAGTAACGCTTATCCTGAAACTCATCATCTAATTTTGTATTAAATCTAGCAAGCCTCAACGCAGCACAAGCACAATAAACAAAGGCCGCAATCCAACCCAGTTTACCCAAGGGCTTAAGCGCCCATACATAAAGGATCAGTGCCGGTGCAACACCAAACGAAACCATATCTGACAGGCTGTCATACTCTGCCCCAAAAGCACTTTGGGTATTGGTCATGCGTGCAACACGACCATCCAAGCCATCCATCACCATCGCAATGAAAATAGCTACTGCAGCAAGTTCAAAGCGCGCATTCATTGCCTGCACAATGGCGTAAAACCCTGCGAACAATGCTGCTGAAGTAAATAAATTAGGCAGCAAATAAATGCCGCGCTCCTTTAAACCTCTATCTAACAATGGCTTTTTGTTCTGTATACGTGGGTTTTTTTCATCCATAATCGAAACATTCAATAAATATACTTGCGCTTAGTATATCAAAGCTAATACTTTTGAGTTCATCTCGTTAATTTCCACGCGTCATTCCAAATTTAATTATTATTTAAAGTGAACTAATAATTAATCTTGATGTTAAACAATTCATCATTTTTAATATGCCTCGCTTACTAAAATAAAAAAATTAATCAATATGTTAATATCGCGCCCTAGAAAATAGTAACCACACATAAAATTTACGCGACAACATTATATCTAAATGAAATTTACACTACATAAACAAGATGGTCTTGCCAGACGCGGCACCATAACGCTTGCTCACGGCGAGGTGCAAACACCCGCCTTTATGCCAGTTGGCACTTATGGTACGGTCAAAGCCATGTCACCGCTGGAATTAAAAGAAATCGGTGCACATATTGTATTAGGTAATACTTTTCATCTATGGTTACGACCCGGACTTGATGTGATTGCGGCTCATGGTGGCTTGCATAAGTTCATGGGCTGGGACGGTCCAATATTGACGGACTCTGGTGGATTCCAAGTCTGGAGCCTAGGTGCCTTACGGAAAATTAGCGAAGAAGGCGTCAAATTTCGCTCCCCGATTAATGGTGACAGCTGCTTTTTAACTCCAGAAGAATCCATGCGCATTCAGAAAGTGCTGAATTCTGACATTGTTATGATTTTTGATGAATGCACACCTTACCCAGCCAGTATTAAAGAAGCAAATGACTCCATGCAACTTTCATTGCGATGGGCGAAACGCAGCAAAGATGCTCATCAAGGAAATCCAAATGCATTATTCGGTATTATTCAAGGCGGTATGCATGAAGAGCTACGCGACATTTCACTAAACGGCTTAACCGAGATTGATTTTGACGGTTATGCAATTGGCGGCCTATCTGTGGGCGAACCTAAAGAAGACATGCTACGTATCCTTGCTCACACTGCACCGAAAATGCCACAAAACAAACCACGCTACTTGATGGGCGTAGGCACTCCAGAAGATTTGGTTGCTGCCGTCAGCCAAGGCATAGACATGTTTGACTGCGTGATGCCAACCCGTAATGCTCGCAATGGCTGGTTATTTACCCAACATGGCGACATTAAAATTAAAAACGCCAGCTATAAAAATGATGTAGCACCTCTGGATGCTGATTGTAGCTGTTATACATGCCGCAACTTTAGTCGAGCCTACCTGCATCATTTACATAAAATCGGAGAGATTTTAGGTGCACGCTTAAACACCATCCACAACTTACATTATTACCAAGTACTGTTGGCTGGCATGCGTGCAGCCATCGAAGCCAATCAATTTGAAGCTTTCAAGCTAGAGTTTTCCGAAAAACGCAGAAGTTTTTCGCAAATCACTCTTGACTAGCATTCAAGTCAGTATGTGCTAAAATCCGAAGCTATTTTTCGCCTTCCAAGTTAATTTTTAAGGAAACTCACCGTGTTTATTTCAAATGCTTACGCAGCAACAGCTCCCATCTCTAACGATATAATGAGCTTCGCTCCTCTGGTCGTAATTTTTGTATTGTTTTTCTTCATGATTATTCGCCCTCAAATGAAACAAGCTAAAGAACAACGCAATATGGTTGCCGCCTTACAAAAAGGTGATGAAGTTGTAACTAGTGGCGGTATGGTAGGAAAAGTTACCAAAGTAACCGAGGCATTTGTGACGTTAGAAGTTGCAGCTAACACTGAAATCATAGTACAAAAACAAGCCATTCAAAGCGCACTCCCAAAAGGTACGATCAAAAGTATCTAACTACGTACGCTGATTTATCAAACCATATATCGTTTTTGACTAGAGCCTGACTATGAACCGCTATCCAATGTGGAAAAACATCTTCGTTGCCATCATGATTTTGATTGGGTTGATTTATACCATTCCAAATTTTTATGGTGAATCTCCAGCAGTACAAGTAACTCCTGCGAAGAGCAGCACTAAACTTGATCCAGCCTTACTTGGTCAAGTTGAGGCAATTTTCAAGAAAGAAAATATTCAATACGATGGCATTTACCTCGATGCACGTGGCGTAAAGGCTAGACTAGCCAACACTGATACACAGATCAGAGCAAAAGATGTTTTACAAGCCGCACTAGGTAATGATTATACGGTTGCGCTTAATTTACTTTCTCGCTCACCGAATTGGTTACGTAGCATGGGCGCAAAACCTATGTATTTAGGCTTAGACTTACGTGGCGGGGTACATTTTTTACTACAAGTAGATATGAAAGCCGCATTAGATAAAGCAGCAGAACGTTTTGTTGGCGACTTTAGAATCGCATTGCGTAAAGAGCACATTTCATACACGGGTGTCACACGTGAAGGACAAACTGTACAGATTCGCTTCGCTGATGCAACTGATCTTGACAAAGCAAGATCAGTTATCAGCAAAGAATATCCAGACTTGATGCTAAAAGAGACAACCAGCGGCGAAGACAAATTACTACTGGCTTCACTAAGTGTAGTTGAGCAAAAACGCATTCAAGACTTTGCGCTAAAACAAAACATTCAGACCCTACACAACCGTATCAATGAGTTAGGTGTAGCTGAGCCAATTATCCAACAGCAAGGCACCGACCGAGTCGTTGTACAGTTACCTGGTGTTCAGGATACGGCCAAAGCCAAAGAAATTCTAGGCCGAACTGCCACCTTGGAAATTCGATTAGTCGATGAGGAAAAATCAGACTTAGCTACCCTTGAAAAAGCGGACAAAGGACAAGCTCCACTTGGAGACGAAGTCTATAAAACTAGAGATGGTCGTGCCATTTTAGTGAAAAAGAATGTAGTGCTCACTGGAGACTATATTACTGATGCTGGTCCTGGCGTAAACAGTCAATCAGGCCAGTCCGTCGTGAACGTAACGCTTGATGCACGTGGCGCACGTGTATTCCAGCAGGTGACGCGTGAAAATGTAGGTAAACGCATGGCGATATTGCTGATTGAAAAAGGCAATACTGAAGTGATTACTGCACCGGTCATCAACGAGGAAATCGGCGGTGGTAGAGTGCAAATCTCAGGCATGGCAAACACTCAGGAAGCGACAGACATTTCACTATTATTACGTGCTGGCGCTTTAGCTGCACCAATGGAGATTGTTGAAGAGCGCACTGTTGGTCCAAGCATGGGTCAAGACAATATCAACCGTGGCATTCATTCAACACTATGGGGCTTTGCCGCGATTGCGGTCATGATGATGATTTACTACATGGCATTTGGTGTAGTATCCGTCGCCGCACTAGCGATAAACCTACTACTACTGGTAGCCATTTTGTCAATGTTACAGGCAACGCTCACACTGCCAGGTTTAGCTGCGATCGCACTAGCGCTAGGGATGGCCATTGATGCCAACGTATTAATTAATGAGCGTGTACGCGAAGAGCTACGCAATGGAAATACGCCTCAAGCGAGTATTCATGCTGGTTATGACCGTGCGTTCGATACCATCTTAGACTCTAACGTCACCACGCTAATTGCAGGCCTAGCTTTATTCATGTTTGGTACTGGTCCTATTAAAGGCTTTGCCGTAGTGCACGTATTAGGCATTTTAACTTCGATGTTTAGCGCAGTTCTCGTGTCACGTGCATTTGTAAACTTGATTTACGGTTACCGCCGTAAGATCAGCAAACTTTCAATTGGCCAAATTTTCAAAGCCTAACTAAACAATTTAGAAGACTATTTTTGAGTAGACATTATGGAATTATTTAGAATAAAGAAAGACATCCCCTTCATGAGCTATGGTCGATTAACGACCACCATCTCATTGATTACATTCATACTAGCCGTAATCTTCTTATCAACGCGCGGACTGAATTTTGGTGTAGATTTCACCGGCGGAACCGTCATGGAAGTCAACTATCCTCAAGCTGCGAATCTTGAAAAAGTACGCAAAGCAGTGGATAGCATCGGTCTAAAAGAGGCGACTGTACAAAACTTCGGCTCCAGTCACGATGTATTGATACGCCTGCCAGTAAAACCAGGCCTATCAGTTTCACAACTATCTGAACAAGTTAAAACCGCACTTATTGCTTCAGATGCAACTGTTGAAGTCCGTCGTGTAGAATCAGTTGGCGCACAAGTAGGTGATGAGCTTTATGCAAATGGCAGTTTAGCGCTATTTTTTGTGTGTATAGGCATTGTGTTATACCTATGGCTACGCTTTGAATGGCGCTTCGCAGTTGCAGCTATTATTGCCAATATGCATGACGTGGTCATTATTTTAGGTTTTTTCGCATTCTTTCAATGGGAATTCAACCTCACAGTACTCGCTGCAATTTTGGCAGTATTAGGCTACTCTGTGAACGAATCAGTCGTGGTATTTGACCGAGTGCGCGAGAACTTCAGAAAAATGCGTAAAGCTACAGTAGTACATGTGATTGATAACGCCATTACCCGCACAATGTCCCGCACAGTCATTACGCATATGATGACGCAAACCATGGTCGGATCAATGCTGCTATTTGGCGGTGAAGTTTTACATAACTTTGCACTTGCACTTACAATCGGCATTCTTTTCGGCATTTACTCTTCTGTATTGGTTGCCTGCCCAATCGCAATGTGGCTTGGGGTAAGTCGTGCGAATTTAATCGGTGATACCGAGAAAAAAGAATCTAAAAAAGATGGGACTGTAATTGCCGAACCACACCCTTCCGAATTTACATCTTAAACACACTGTAGACTCCATAAAATCTAAATTTATACGTGTAATCATCAGGTGTGCCAATAAAGCGCACTTGATTGTTACTACCACTCACGTATACACTCTTAACACCTCCAACTCTCCAGCACAACGCATTGGATAATATCCCCATCTCTTGGCAACTAGGCGCACTTACACTGCTGTTGCTCTTCTCTGCATTCTTTTCTATTGCAGAAACCAGCCTTATGTCACTCAACCGTTATCGGATGAAGCATCAAGCTAAACAAGGCCACCGCGGCGCACGGCTTGCCAGCATACTGCTCGCAAGAACAGATAAATTACTTGGCGTAATTTTACTGGGCAATACACTCTGCATCTCTGCATCATCTACGTTAGTTGCCGTAATTAGCGTGCGTTTATTTGGCGAAGGTGAATTTGTATTGATGCTTGGCACGCTCAGTATCACATTCGCCATTTTAGTATTCAGCGAAATCTCACCCAAAGTAATTGCCGCAGCCTATCCAGAGAAAATAGGTTTCGCCTGTAGCTACCTCTTGTATCCAATGTTATGGTTATTTAACCCCGTTGTCTCTTTCGTAAATCTATTCGTTAAGGCCTTTGTGCGCTTATTGGGCATCAAAGTTAATTTTGAAGAAAATTTGCATGCGGTCACGACAGAAGAGCTTCGAAGTATCGTAAGCGAGGCTGGACATTACATGCCTCAAAAAAAGCGGACTATTCTGCTTAATTTGCTGGACTTAGGAAAAATTACCGTTGATGACGTAATGACTGCGCATACCATGGTAGAAACCGTAGACTTCGATGCGCCGCTTGAAGATATTCTGCAGCACTTATCCAGCAGCCAGCACACACGCCTACCCGTGCGACAAGGCGAGCATGAAGAGATCATCGGCATTTTACACGTACGTAAAGTTATCAACCAATTACGCTCTCATCGTTACGGTATCGATTTAGATAAAGACGCTTTACGTGAAGTGATTGCCGAACCGTACTTTATTCCGTCTGGCACTCCGTTATATACGCAAATACAACAGTTTCAAGAAAAACAGCAGCGCATCGCTTTGGTAGTAGATGAATATGGTGAATTTAAAGGCTTAGTCACCTTGGAAGATATTCTTGAAGAAGTTATTGGAGACTTTACTACGCAGTCACCTTTACGTATTGGTAGCTACCACAAAGAAACCGATGGTAGTTGGCTAGTCGATGGCAGTAGTACATTACGTGACCTGAATAAGAAATTAAACCTTAATTTACCCCTCAATGGTCCGCGCACTCTAAACGGCTTGGTGCTAGAACATTTCGAAGATATCCCAGAACCTAACACTAGCTTTAAAATTGGCACACACACACTGGAAATTGTGCAGACTCAAGACCGCATCGTCAAAAGCGTTAAAATATTCCCCTAACTTCAATATATACACTGCTCAATTAACACTGGTCTCGCCGCGCACCAGCACTACCCCATCCCAGTCTTTGGGTGAAATTAACTTAGAAACTGAATAAGCGGCAAAAATCAGTTCAAATTGAGGCTTGATTTTTTTAACAATTGGCCCAAAATAGTCTTCAATATGACGCATATTCCTCGTGATAGTAACACTGCACTCAAGCCTGAAATTGCAAAGCCTAAGTTGCCGCCCATGTTTAAGGTTTTACTGTTAAACGACGATTACACGCCTATGGAGTTCGTTGTTGAAACAATAGAACGTTTTTTTAACAAAAGTCGTGAACAAGCAACACAAATTATGCTCAAAGTGCATACTGAGGGTAAAGCCGTTTGCGGGGTATATTCACTCGACATAGCTGAGACGAAAATGAATCAAGTGATTACTTACGCTAGAAAAATGCAACATCCCTTACAGTGCATATTAGAACCAGCATAGCGCAAGCAAGAGTTAAAGTACCTACCTTTTAAAGTAGGCGTACATTAAAAACATTAGCCTAAGGGCTTATGTAAACTGAAAGTCAAGGTGTCTAAAATGATAGCTCAAGAATTAGAAGTTAGCCTACACATGGCGTTTATGGATGCCAGACAAAAGCGCCATGAACTCATCACTGTCGAGCATTTATTGCTCGCCATGATTGACAACCCAACTGCTGCGGAGGTATTGCGAGCCTGTGGCGCAAATATGGAATTGCTACGCACTGAACTTAATCAGTACATAGAAGAACATACCCCTACAGTAAGCGGTCAGGAAGAAGTAGACACTCAGCCCACACTCGGCTTCCAACGCGTAATTCAACGCGCCATGCTACATGTACAGTCTTCCGGCAAAAAAGAAGTAACAGGTGCAAATGTACTCGTTGCCATTTTTGGCGAAAAAGATTCGCATGCAGTATTTTTCTTGCACCAACAAGGTGTCATGCGTTTAGACGTTGTTAACTTTATTTCACACGGCGTGTCTAAAGTCGCTGAAACAGCAAAACCTGAAGGCAGTGACCAAGAGGTAGACTCAGAAGCAGTACCAAACGGCGCGCTTGAAAACTACACACTCAACTTAAATATTCAAGTATTGGCTGGGAAAATTGACCCTCTGATCGGACGCGGCCCAGAACTGGAGCGTGTGGTGCAAACACTATGTCGTCGCCGTAAAAACAACCCCTTACTTGTTGGTGAGGCAGGCGTAGGTAAAACAGCTATCGCCGAAGGTTTGGCACGTCGTATTGTTGAAAAAGACATACCGGATGTACTTGCTAATGCAACAGTCTACTCACTTGACATGGGTGCATTACTTGCAGGCACTAAATATCGCGGAGACTTTGAACAACGCTTAAAAGCAGTGATGAAACAACTAGCTGAAAAGCCGGATGCTATTTTATTCATTGACGAAATTCACACCTTGATTGGTGCAGGCTCAGCCAGTGGCGGCACATTAGATGCCAGCAATTTACTAAAACCAGCGCTTTCAAATGGCTCACTCAAATGCATTGGCGCAACTACCTACCAAGAGTATCGTGGCATCTTTGAAAAAGACCATGCACTATCACGCCGCTTCCAAAAAATTGATGTTGCAGAACCAAGCGTAGCCGAGACAATTGAAATCTTGAAAGGATTAAAATCACGCTTTGAAACACATCATAGCGTTAAATACTCATCCGGCGCATTGAGTACTGCTGCCGAGCTTTCTGCAAAATACATTAATGACCGCCACTTGCCTGATAAGGCGATTGATGTGATCGATGAAGCGGGTGCGGCACAACGTATTTTGCCAAAATCCAAACAGAAAAAAATCATTGGTAATAAAGAGATTGAAGATATTATTGCCAAAATCGCACGTATTCCGCCTAAGAACATTTCCAGCGATGACCGTAGCACACTTAAAACTCTTGAGCGAGACTTAAAGGCCGTTGTATTTGGTCAGGATAAAGCCATTGAAACATTAACCTCAGCAGTCAAAATGGCGCGTAGCGGGTTAGGTCAGGCCAACAAACCAATCGGCAGCTTCTTATTTAGCGGGCCGACTGGTGTAGGTAAAACTGAGGTTGCTAAACAACTTGCATACATTATGGGCATTGAGTTAATTCGCTTTGATATGAGTGAATACATGGAGCGTCATGCCGTGTCACGCTTGATTGGCGCGCCTCCTGGTTACGTAGGCTTTGAGCAGGGTGGCTTGATGACTGAGGCCATCACCAAGCATCCATACTGCGTACTATTGCTAGATGAAATTGAAAAAGCGCATCCAGACATTTTCAACATCCTGTTACAAGTCATGGATCACGGCACGCTCACCGACAACAATGGTCGCAAGGCGGACTTCAGGAATGTAACGATTATCATGACCACCAATGCTGGCGCTGAAAGCTTATCAAAATCCAATATAGGCTTTACTAACGCTAAACAGGCTGGCGATGAGCAGGCCGACATCAAGCGCTTATTTAGCCCTGAATTCCGCAATCGTTTAGATGCGACAGTATCATTCACGGCACTCTCACAAGACATTATCATTCGTGTTGTAGATAAGTTCCTGATTCAGCTTGAAGATCAGTTGCATGAGAAGAAAGTGGAAGCAACCTTCAGCGACACATTAAAAGCCTATTTAGGTAAAAAAGGCTTTGACCCGCAAATGGGTGCACGTCCAATGGCCAGATTAATTCAAGACACTATCCGCAAAGCACTTGCGGACGAATTACTGTTTGGCAAATTAGCTAATGGCGGTAGCGTACATGTTGATATTGATGACAAGGATGAAGTAAAACTAATCTTTGAAACAGGTGCTCCACGTAAAGATGCCGACTTAGTGGCTACGGTAGAATAAGCGTTCCAGCTATCTGTTTAAGAAAAACAGCCAATTATTTAATTGGCTGTTTTTCCATTACTCGTTTAAATAACTCTGATTCAACCAAGTTTTGTAACCAAGCTTTAAGCTTTGGATAATCTGCTGACTCAAACCAAACTGGATCAACACCTGCAAACTGCCGCACAAAGGGAAAAATCGCTATATCAGCCAGACTTAAAGTGTCTCTGATCAGAAAGCTTGTTTTCTCCAACTTTTCTTCCAACTTACTCAAAAACACCTCACCTTGACTACGGTAATCTTGCGCGGATTGCTCTGGAAATCGGATAGCATACTTGTACTTATCCAAAGCCAGCTTAAAGGCATCATCATTATCTACAATCAACTGCTTTGTCTCTATGGAATCTAAGACTAACCAGCCATCAATGTCTCTTTGCTGTAGCGCCCAGTGCATAATCTCAAGACTTTGATCAATGACTTTACCATCCAACAAAACCAAAACAGGCACAGTACCTTTAGGTGATACCTGCAGCATTTGCGCAGGCTTATCTTTAAGAGAAATTTCGCAGATATTGACCGTCACACCCGCATAACTAAGTGCCATACGCGCACGCATGGCATAAGGACAGCGACGATAGGAATAAAGAACTGGCCGAGACTCTAAATCAACCACCTATCTAGCCTAAAGTTTTACAAATATCGTGAATCAGCTTGGGGCCTTTATAGATTAAGCCGCTATACACCTGCACCAAGCTGGCACCAGCAGCTATTTTTTCGACCGCGTCAGCACCACTCAAAATGCCACCTACACCGATGATAGGCAATGCCCCCTGCAAGCGCTGCGATAACTGCTGAATCACCAATGTCGACTTTTCTCGTACAGGGGCTCCCGATAAACCACCGACTTCATCAGCATGCTCTAGCCCCTGCACCATCTCACGTGACAGAGTAGTATTCGTCGCAATCACACCATCTATCTTATGCTCAACCAGTAAATCTGCAATTTCATTGATTTGTTCAAGCTCCAAATCTGGCGCTATTTTTAAAGCAATTGGCACATAGTGTCCATGCTGAAGCGCAAGTTTTTCTTGTTCCAATTTAAGCGTTGCTAGCAGACTGGAAAGTGCCTCTTTCTCCTGCAAAGCTCGTAAGTTTTTAGTATTAGGCGATGAAATATTCACAGTGATATAACTGGCATAAGCATAGACTTTTCGCATGCAGATCAGATAATCATCAACAGCATTTTCAATCGGCGTATCAAAATTCTTGCCGATATTGATGCCTAGCACACCTTTATATTTGGCAGCTTTGACATTGTCTATAAGAC
>DAIDAH010000220.1 GCA_027310735.1 Methylotenera sp.
CAAAGCTTGCGCGTTCCATATGGCTTTGAATATTGCTGATCGTATCTAATTCACCATCTGGAAAAACATGACGATTGATGAAGCGCGTAGAAGTGCCGCGACTCCATCCAGGTTCATCCGAAGTAATACCGTGATTGAGAAACAGTCCCCCAGGTTTTAGTACTTCATGCACCGTTGAGAAGTAACTGGGCAAGTTTTTCAGCCCAACATGTTCAAACATGCCGATGCTAGATACTTTGTCATAGGTTGCAATAAGCGGCAGGTCACGATAGTTACGCATTTCAATAGTGACCAGTTTGTCAAGCCGCTGCTTTTTCACTTCTTCTCGGGCATACTCATACTGGTTACGACTCAGCGTAATGCCATGAGCGTGTACGCCATAATGCTTAGCTGCCCAGCAGACTAGGGCACCCCAGCCACATCCTATATCAAGTAAATGCTCTCCTGACTGTAAGCGCAATTTCCGGCAGATATAATCAAGTTTATTTCGTTGCGCGAGGTCTAAGCCTTGCTCTGGGTACTCAAAATATGCGCATGAATACACCATGTGCTCATCAAGCCAGAGTTTGTAAAATTCATTGGAAACATCATAGTGAAACGCGATGGACTCTCTGTCATTCTTACCAATGACTTGGGCAGTATTTCTAATAGCTGGCTGCAATACGGTTACTTCGTCATCTTTTTTATTGCCTAATTTCATTGCATGGAGTGCTAATAGTAACTTACCTTGAAAAGGCAGCATCAGGTTTTCAAGGTAGTAACGTAGCTCCATGGCGGAATTAAAATCACCAGTAACTTCAACATCACCATCAAAATAGGCCTCGGCCAAATGAACAGGATCTCTAAATAAAACAAGTTGTCTTAAAATACCTGGGTGTTTAATCGACAAAGTAAACATTGGAGATCCATCGCCGATTTGCAAAACACTGTCATTCCAAAGGCGAATCGCGAATACGCCTTTATACTCACCAAACAATCGGTGCAATATACGGTGCGCTAAATCCGAGCTTTTTTCTATTTTGGAATCTGAATTAGCATTCATCAAATGAGCATTCATGATACCCCCTAACTTTCCTGCGTATTTCTAACCAGTAAAACAGGTATTGGACTAGACCGTGCTACTGTTTCGGCATCACTGCCCATCACCAAGCGCTCTACACCTCGAAGACCATGCGTCCCCATGACAATCAAATCTGCATGCGATTCATCGATATCATCTAAAACACACTTAGCGACCTGATCGCCAATACTCTCCACAACCTTTGACTCGGCTACAATTCCTGCTTTATGCGCGGCTACTTCAGCTTTCTTAAGCACTTTTTTCCCGTTATCACGCAGCATATCGGCGACATAAATCACATTAAAATCTCCAGTGACATCCAGAATCGGGAAGTAGGTATCTACTACATATAAAAAACGTAGCTTAGCATTTAGATATTTTGCTAATCTAATGGCTTCACGCATACCGCAGTTAGAGGTTGCACTGCCATCTACAGGGCAAAGAATCTGCTTGTACATACAATTTCCTTCCTAAGATACGTGCTTAATAATCTGTTTACATAACTATAAATGCTTCGGTTAGTTAGCTTTGATACTGGTTATTATGGCTGGTGATTTTCTTGATGTAGGTATCGCAACCTCATCTGGATAGCCAATTACAATCGGTGCAACAGCAGTAAACTCGACGGGAATGTGCAGTTGTTTTTTTATCTCAACGGATTTAAATGCTGATAGAGAGCAACCAATCACACATGAACCCAAGCCCATTGCACAGGCAGCAAGCATTAAGTTTTCTGCCGCTAACCAGCAGTCAGCCTCAAACAGTGGCGCTTCAGTTTTACCGCAAATAATAATTAGCGTTTCCGCGTTGTAGAAAATATTGAAATCAGGTTGATCAAAAATTCCCAGACTGTGACTGATATTCTTTGAAGCATTCAAGTGCATTTCCGCGAGAATCAGTGGTTTGGCACGGTCAGATAGGTCTTTAAGTAATTGTTTGTCCTGAATAATGATGAATCCGCAAGGTTCTTGATGCATGGCAGTTGGCGCGCGTATCGCAGCTTCGAGCAAATTGCGAATTGTGCCTGAATCTACCTTGTCTACCTTGTAGTTACGCACGGAGCGTCTAGCGAGAATCGTCTCGAAAACATTCATCTCGACTTTTGGTAATGGCATCATCTAACGTTACCTCCACGATTTGCTTGGAATAACACTGTTGATATGCACAATATCAACAATTAGATAGTCAGGTAATCCGCGCGAACACGTATAGGAAGCACTTAAGCAATACGCCTAGAATGATGCCTTAAACTCATACCACTGCGTTTTAAATTGATACGTTTTATACAAGGAGTGATAATGAAACACTACATACTGGGATTATCTTTCTTTATGCTTATGGGTTGCTCAACCCAAGATAAAGCGACACAGCCAGCACAACACAATAAAGATGTCGCTCAAAAAGTTCAGAGTTGCATCGCTTGTCACGGTGCTGATGGAAAAAACGGCAAAGTTGGTGTGCCTCCACTAGGAGGCAGATCTTATGAAGAGTTGGTTGACGCCATGCAGAAAGTGCGCAAGGCATATTCTCCTCAGCCGCTGTTAGGGCATCGCTTGGATGATGAAGACATTAAGGATATCGCCAGTTATTTCTCAAATGTTAAGTAACAATTGTCGATACTCAAATTACTTAAGCATTACTGAGCCCACTCTCGTGCGCAATCCTTGCCAAGTCAAGCAAGTTGATAGCCCCAGTTTTAAACATGATTTTTGATTTGTGTATTTCTACCGTGCGATGACTGATGCCCAAGTGGCGAGCAATTTCTTTATTGGGGTAGCCTTGAATAGCTAACATCATGACATCTTGCTCCCTATCTGTCAGTTCAGAAAGCCGGGCTTGCGCATCCTTATGGTTGACACTTTCCATCAACACTTTTTCAGACTTTTGAATCGCGGCACGTACCGAAATCAAAAGCTTCTCACGCATGACTGGTTTGGTTAGAAAGTCAACAGCTCCAGCTTTCATGGCACGAACGCTCATTGGAATGTCACCATGGCCTGTCAGGAAAATAATAGGTAAAAGAATATTACGTTTACTTAGCTCGTCTTGCAGTTGTATTCCATCCATACCGAGCATCCTGATGTCAAGAATGGCACATCCAAAGTACTCTTTATGACAAGTAGTAAGAAAATCTTCGGCACTCTCAAATGCTTTTACTGCCAGACCCTCCTGCGCGATCATAAGCGTCAATGAGTCCCGTATCGCAGGATCATCATCAACAATAAAAACGATAGCATCCGATATATTCATCATGTAAATAGCCCTTATGGTGCAAAAGGTAAGGTGAAATGAAATGTGGCGCCAGCCGTGCTGTCTGGGTCAAGCCATAATTGCCCGCCATTGGCTTCGGCGAGTGCTCGGCTAATGGCCAGCCCCATACCGATACCCGTTGGTTTGGTGGTAAAAAATGGTTCAAAGACATGTTTGATATCCTCACTATCTAGTCCAGGACCATTGTCCTGTATCGTTACATGCGCCATGTTCGTATCTGTATTGGTACGCACTGTAATAACAATAGTTGCTAAGGTCTTTTTTATTTCAGCCATCGCCTCAATCGCATTTCTTAGCAGATTTACCAATACTTTCAATGTTTGAGTTCGATTACCTATCACAAGGGGTATGTGTGGTTCTAAATATAGCTTGAGGCTACATACGCCATAGCCATTACTTTTAACAATGGTGATCGCTTCTTTAACGGCCTCATTAATATTAAATCTGGACTTTACCAAGTTGCCTTTTTGTAAAAAAGCCAATAACTCATGCAGGCTTTTTCCAGCACGCTGAGCCTGCTCTACACAACCTTTTAGGGCGCGTTTGAGGCTTTCTGTATCAATACTATTAGCTTGCAATGCATGTAGAGCCACTTCACTGTAAGCCGAAATTGCGGCGAGAGGCTGATTGAGCTCGTGTGCGATTGCAGAAACAGTCTGTATAGCAACTTGCTGCGTAAAAATCGCCTCGGTTTCAGAGCGCTGATCCCGTAATTTATTTTCCAGTGATTTTTGCTCTGTAATATCTCGTGCTACACCAACAAGACGCGTGGCGTGGCCATCTTCGAAATGCATGCGTCCTATAGACGACACCCAGCGTTCAATCCCATCCATAGGGTTAATGACCCGATACTCTACGGCGTATTCGCCATTTTTGGCAGGATCAATAGCCTGATCTAGTGCAGCCTGTCTGGCTAAGCGGTCTTCTGGATGAATCGCAGTGATGAATCGATTGAGGGATATTGCTTCTGTGGTTTCGGCACCCCATAGTTCACGCATCCTTTCATCCCAGTGCAGAATGTCATGGTTAGCGTCAAAGTCGAAAACACCTAAGCCAGCGGCCTGTTTGGCGAGCCGTAA